>JBNKQT010000246.1:0-3347 GCA_050297115.1 Ensifer sp.
TCCATCTTGATACCGGTGTGGTGCTTCACGCGACCGGTCAGGCAGCAGAACCGCAGGCCGCTTATGATGCGGCGGGCGAGCGAATCGAAAAACGTTTGCGGCGCTACAAGCGTCGTCTGCGCGACCACCATGCCGGAGCCAACGGTTCGCATGTAGAGGTGGCCTACTCGGTTTTTGATTCTGTTCCTGACGAAGCGGAAGAGCTTCCGGAAGACTACGCACCGACCGTGGTTGCCGAAAGCACGAAGCAGATGAAAACAATGTCAGTTGCCGAGGCCGTTCTGGCGCTTGATATGACTGACGAATCCGTTGTTGTATTCCGCAACGCGGGAAGTGACACATTGAACGTGGTCTACCGCCGTCATGATGGCAACATCGGGTGGGTGGACGCCGCGAATGTGCGAAACTGATAACACATGGGCGCAGTAACCGGCGCCCACCTCCCGGTGTGGGACCGGAAAGCAAGGATAAGGTGAATGGCACTGGCGGATCTGCTGGAACAGGATGCGATTATTCCCTCGCTACGGGTGAATTCCAAAAAACAACTGCTACAGGAACTGGCCGAAAAGGCTGCTTTGGCGACCGGTATTCCCGAGCGCGAAATTTTTGATGTTATCCTGCAGCGCGAACGGCTTGGCTCCACGGGTGTTGGCAATGGCATTGCCATTCCGCACGGCAAACTGAATGCAATTGGCAAGATTTCCGGTATCTTCGCCCGCCTTGAAACACCGGTCGATTTTGAGGCTCTTGATGACCAGCCGGTCGACCTCGTTTTTCTGCTGCTTGCACCGGAAGGAGCAGGTGCTGACCACTTGAAAGCACTTTCGCGTATTGCACGCATTTTGCGCGACCCCGATACGGTTGCCAAAATCCGTGCCTCCGACAATGCGACCGCAATTTATGCCTGCCTGAACCAGGAAGCGGCCACCAACGCCGCTTAAGCGAAAGCCGCCTCACCCTGAACAGGTCACTGGGGAGCCCGATCAAATGCTGAATCTTCTAACTGATGTGGAAGGTCTTTCTGTTGGCCACGCAACCGATTTGCAGTTGGGCTCGGGGGTAACGGCGGTCGTTTTCGACGAACCTGCAACCGCCTCCGGCCTCGTGCTTGGCGGCGCACCCGGCGGGCGCGACACAGCCCTTCTCGATCCTTCCATGATGGTTGAACAGGTTGATGCCATTGTGCTTTCCGGCGGCTCGGCCTTTGGCCTGGATGCCGCAGGCGGCGTACAATCCGGTCTGCGCTCCGTGGGCCGCGGCTTCAAGGTCGGCGACACCAACGTGCCGATTGTGCCTCAGGCAATCCTGATGGACCTGCTGAACGGCGGGAACAAGGACTGGGGCCTGCATTCCCCCTATCGCGACATGGGCTATACAGCCTGGAAAAACGCAGCAAAGGGCGCATTCGATCTGGGCACCGTGGGTGCGGGAACGGGCGCTACGACAGCAACAGTAAAGGGCGGACTCGGCTCTGCCAGTGCCACCACTGTTGGTGGCTCGACGATTGCGGCAATTGTCGCAGTTAACGCCATGGGGGCACCCACAGTTGGCGAGGGTCCGCATTTCTGGGCTGCGGCATTTGAACGCGGCGACGAGTTTGGCGCACTTGGCCAGCCGGAAAAGCCGGGCGTGAATGACATTGCCATGCGTGTCAAAGGCATTGATCTGACGGCGACCACCATCGGCGTGGTGGCAACAGACGCAGTATTGACGAAGGCACAAGCCCATCGCATCGCCATGACCGCACATGACGGGTTGGCGCGTGCGGTTCTACCAACACACCTGCCGGCCGATGGTGACACCATTTTTGCGGCCTCGACCGCGCGCAAGCCAATGGCTGGCCCCGAAGATTTCATGGAACTCTGCCATTTGGCAACAATCGTCATGGCCCGCGCTATTGCCCGCGGTGTCTTTGAGGCAACCACGCTGCCCGTTACCAATACGCAACCCGCATGGCGCGATCTGTTTGGTTGAGCAACCTGCACACACCCGCAAATAAACCATACACTAAAGCCTCACCCCTTTGTGACTTCCTGTTGAGCAGGCGAGCCGGTACATTCCAGCCAACAAAACAGGATTTTCGAAAGGGTCGAAATGAAACGCGCTCTTGCAGCTCTGGCCAGTGGTATATTTGCGGCGACACTTTCAACGCCCGCATTCGCGGATGAAGCTCGCCCTAAAGCCGTTGTGGAACTTTTCACCTCACAAGGCTGCAACTCCTGCCCGCCTGCTGACGCCGCGTTGGAAAAGCTCGTTGAGGAAGGTGATACGCTCGCATTGGCTTTCCACGTCGACTATTGGGATTATATCGGTTGGAAAGACACGCTCGGCTCCTCCGAAAACACGCAGCGCCAATATGGCTATGCGCGTGGCATGCAGCGCAATAGTGTCTACACACCCCAGGCCGTGGTGAACGGCCGCGCCGAGATGGTTGGCAGCCTTAGACAGATAAAGAGTGCCACGACCTCTCTTGAAAAGGCAGGCCAGGGCCTTTCCGTGCCTGTAAGTGCTGTGATGAAAGATGGTGAAATCGACGTTACGGTGGGTGCCGGCTCCGGCAAGGCTGACATCGTCGTTGCCTATTTCAAGCGCGAGGAAGCCGTCAAAATTACCCGCGGCGAAAATGCAGGCAAAACAATCTCCTACATGAACAGCGTCACCAAGCTTTCCACAGTCGGCATGTGGGGCGGTGAAGAAACAATCGTAAAATTGCCCATGTCTGTGCTGGAAGGCCAGGATTTCGACGGCTGCGCTATCCTGCTACAATCGTATGACAGAAACGGCTTACCGGGGCCGATCTTGGGTGCGACGGCTGTGAGTTATAGGGCGCATTAAGGCCAAGCCCTCACAAACACCCCCAATCCTTCTTCGCACCGGCGAGGATTGCCCAACTAGCGTCGGCTCAACACTTTTCCACCCTCTCCTATAACCCTTGGGTTGGTGTCTGACATATCGATTATATAGAAAAACTCCGCAACACCTGAAAGCTGCTTGCCGCGTTTCGGACTCCTTACCTCCCAATCGTAGTAGCCTGACACCTGGCAATATTGGTTTCTGCAGTCCGTTTGAATTGAGTCTGCGCGGGGTATGGATTTACGTAATGGCCAACGCTTGGAGTAATTATCTTTATCCCTCAAAACTTCTGTTTTGGACAACCTTTTGCCGAAGAAGTCCACCTCGTTTGCGTATACAGAGGATGAGTAGCGCAGCATTTTCTCACGTTCCGCCGTGCTCCGCCTGATCAGCTCCAGAACGAATGAACGCGCGTTGCTCTCGGCAACCTCGCGGGTATCAGTCGGCATTGCCGTGACAGAGGGAGCATTTGTCAAGTTCAGCTCCTGATCTCT
>JBNKQT010000247.1:0-4987 GCA_050297115.1 Ensifer sp.
TTTACAGTTATGAGGCTCTGCAATCGCGGCTCGCTGAAAACAGCTTTGCCCGCGATGGCCTGGTCGACCTTTCCGGGCCCGTCGTCCGGTTGTCCAGCCTGACGCCCGAAGATCTGTTTGTGCTGCTGAGCAAGGTCAACGTGATTGCTCATGAAGATGGCCAGCAGATGCCGGACAGTGCACTTGAAGCCTTCATGCGCCATTGCTCCGAAAGGATAGGCGAGGCTTATTTCCGGACGCCGCGTAATACTGTAACGGCCTTTATCAATCTTGTCGCGGTGCTGCAGCAAAACCCCGGTACACAGTGGAACGATCTAATCGAAGAGATTGAGATCGCCAATGACACTGGCGATGACATGAGCGATATCGATGATGCCTCAGGCCCTGTGTCTCAAGCCGATGATGATTTAAGTAGCTTCAAACTCGGATGAACGCTTTCGATCGTCTTGCTCCCCCGCTTCAGAAATGGATACGGCAGGAAGGCTGGCCTTCGCTGCGACCGATCCAGATCCAGGGCATCAACGCCATCATCGGTACGGACAGCGATGTTATCATCACTGCAGCGACGGCTGGGGGAAAGACGGAAGCCGCTTTTCTACCCCTAATCTCGAAGGTACTGACTGAGAATTCCGCCCAGGGCGGTGGGTTCGATCTGGTCTATGTCGGCCCGCTAAAGGCGTTGATCAACGACCAGACCAGTCGCCTTGAGGATATGTGCAGGGAAGCTGAATTGCCTGTCGTTCCATGGCACGGCGATATCGGATCCGGCGTGAAATCACGTGCGCTCAAAAAGCCAGGCGGCGTGCTGCTGATAACACCAGAATCTTTGGAAGCCCTGTTCGTTCGCCGAGGGACATCGATAGCGGCTCTTTTTGGAGCGACCTACGCAGTTGTGCTCGATGAGCTTCATACGCTCCTCGATTCTGAGCGGGGCATTCAACTGCGTTCTCTGATAACCCGCATGGAGATCGCAACGGGGCGAAAAATACGGCGCGTGGGGCTCTCTGCCACTCTGGGTGACACCAGCCTTGCCCGTCACTTTCTACGGCGAGATGCCCCTGATGACGTGCTTCTGTGCGAGGCCGGTGGCGGGGGCGCCGAATTTCAGGTCCAGCTGCGAGGTTATCTGTCAGGCGGAAAAGCGCCTGAAGGCGAAGACGCGACGGAAGAGGACCACTCTGCCGAAGCGGCGATTGCGGCGCATTTGTTCGAAAAGTTACGCGGCACCAATAATCTGGTATTCGCCGGTGCCAGAGGCAAGGTGGAACTCTATGCCGACAGGTTGCGTCTGCTCGGCGAGGTTCAGGGGATTCCACAGGAATTCTATCCGCATCACGCAAGTCTCTCCAGGGAACATCGTGAGTTTGTTGAAAAACGCTTGAAGGATGCGAACCTGCCGACGACAGCGATCTGTACATCCACGCTCGAGCTCGGCATTGATATCGGTTCGGTTACTTGCGTGGGGCAGATCGGCGCTCCGTTCACGGTTGCCTCGCTGGCGCAACGGCTGGGGCGTTCAGGTCGCCGCGCGGGCCAACCTTCGATCCTGCGCCAGTATCAGGTCGAAGTCAGCCTTGATAAAGGCAGTCACCTTGCGGACCGGCTTCGGCTTGGTTTGGTGCGGGCCGTCGCCATGATCGAACTCTACCTGCAGAAATGGTATGAGCCGCCGCGCTCATCCGCGCTTCACCTTTCAACGTTGGTCCATCAGATTCTTTCGGTGATCGCCGAGCGCGGTGGCGCGAGTGCGGAACGCCTCTACGTCACGTTATGCCGTAAGGGACCCTTTCATGCGGTAGATGCGGCCATGTTTCAGGCTGTTTTGCGGCAGATTGGCAGTCCCGATATTGCGTTGATCGAGCAATCGGACAACGGCTTGCTTCTTCTTGGCGAGAAAGGCGAACGGCTGGTTGAGCACTACAGCTTCTACGCAGTTTTCAATACGCCAGAGGAGTTTCGTCTTGTTGAACAAGGCAAGGAACTCGGTACATTGCCGGTCACCAATGTCGTGATGCCGGGGATGACCATAATTTTCTCCGGACGCCGGTGGGAAATCGTTGAAATTCACGACATTGAAAAGGTCATTCTCGTGACCAAATCGAAAGGCGGCGCGCCGCCGCTGTTCGGTGGGGATCCTGGCGAGATCCACAATCGCGTGGTCGGGAAAATGTTCGAGGTTCTCGAGGGGGAATCCGTACCGATCTACCTCGACAGTCAGGCCGCGACACTTCTGGAAGAGGCCCGGCGTAATTTTGAGCTGGTAGAAGCAGGCGTCAACCGCGTCATTGAAACGGGGGAGAGCAGCCATCTCATTGCGACCCGTAAGGGCAGCGTAATCACCAACACACTTGCCTTGGCGCTAGGGGACTTCGGATTTGAAACGACAACCTATGATGGGTTTATTGAGGTTCGCAAAAACAAAGCTGATATCGGGCTTGAGGATGCGCTTTCAATGATTGCCTCAAGTGAGACCCTTTCCTTGTTCGGCCAATCTACAAATCTGCTTTCCGAAAAATTCCATCCATTTCTGAACGTGGATCTGTTGCAGCAAGATGCGCTATCCTGCCGCCTAGATGCACCCGGTGCTATCCATCTGGCGTCTGAGATCCTGGCATCGACTTAGCGAAGGCATTGAGCACATAAGTGTTGGCTCCGGTTTTACAGTGCATAAACCGCTATCAAGACCAAGTGGAAAAGAACTTGTGCTATTCCTTTCTGGATTGATTTGGCGGACCTATGGCGAGAATTGAATTTTCTGAATCTAGCAACGGAAAACAGGTATTTGATTAGAATCTTGCACACCGCCGATATCCATCTGGATTCGCCGCTCAAGTCGCTTTCACTTCGTGATGAAGGTCTGAAGAACGTTGTTCAAACGGCAAGCAGGACGGCGTTTACGAGGCTCGTGGACTATGCCTTGTCAGAGGGCGTTTCCGCAATGCTGATTGCAGGTGACCTTTTTGACGGTGCCGAGCGAAGTGCCAAGACGGCAGCTTTTTTGACCAACCAGCTGGATCGCCTGAAGGCGGCTGATATCCCGGTTTTCTATATCAAGGGAAACCACGACGCAGAAAACCCTTTGACGGGTGAAGTGAGCCTGCCGGACAATGTTCATGTCTTTGATGGGCGTGGCGGTAAGCAAAAGCTCGCGAATACTGATGTCTGGATCCACGGGGTGAGCTTCAGCGGGCGGCAAGCCCCTGACAGCCTTTTGCCAAAATTCGGCGCGCCGGAGCCAGATGCGGTCAATATCGCGATGCTCCACACCTCTCTTGCCGGCAGCCCGGGCCACGACACCTATGCGCCGTGTTCTGTTGCTGACCTTTCGGCAATGGGGTTTGACTATTGGGCGCTCGGCCATGTGCATAAGCGCCAGGTCCATTCGATCTCACCATGGATTGTCATGCCGGGTATTCCGCAGGGGCGCGATATTGGCGAGGCAGGCCCGAAATCGGGAAGCCTTTTGACGATCAATGGCAAGTCCATTGACGTTTCAGAAGTGCCGACCTCGGCGGCTGAGTTTATCGAACTGAAGGTGGATATTGGAGATTGCGGGTCGGATGATGAAATCCGAGGCCAAATCCGTCGGCAATTGCAGGATGAAGCAGAGAGATTGGCAGCAGATGCCGGGCTTGTTCGCCTCACCGTGGAAGGCAAGACGGCGCGCAAATGGCAAATCCTGCGGGATCGCGACAGCTGGCTGGAAGTGTTGGCCGACCTTGCCCGCAGCACGGAACGGCTCTGGATCGAAAAGGTCAAATTCGATCTGGCTGAGAAAGGTGAGGGCGAGGCAACCCAATCAGCCGTTGGTGAACTGGAGGCCTTGATGGCGGGGATTGGCCAGGAGCCCGCCACGGTTGCCTTTATGCGCGAACTTCTGGAAACACTTGGCAGCGAAATTCCTGCCGCGCGCAGGTCCGCGCTTTTGCCCGATGAAGAGGCTGCAAGCGCGCTTGTCAGCTCCCTGTCGGAAACCGGCGCGCAGCGCATCATTGCAGCCATGAAGGGGGCAAGCAACTGATGCGCCTCCAGAAGCTTAATCTTGATTTCTTCGGCCGGTTTGCTGGCAAGACCTATGATTTCGGCACAAAGGCTCAGTCCGATTTCCATGTGATTTACGGCCCCAACGAGGCTGGTAAAACAACGACAATGGAAGCGTTTTTGCGCCTGCTCTACGGATTTCCGCATCAGGACCGGTATGACTTTCTGCATCAGCGCAAGAACCTGCGGGTATCGGGCGTTCTGGATGTTGATGGCGAGCAGCTCAACCTCTCCAGACTGTCGACCCGTGACGCATCGCTGCGTGATGAAAACGACAAGCCCCTGCCGGAAACAGCCCTTGCAGCGCATCTCGGTGGGTTGTCAGAGGCCGATTATCGCCAGTTGCTTTGCCTTGATGACGTGACGATTGAAAAGGGTGGCGAAGAGATTATCAGCAGCAAAGGCGATATTGGCCGTCTTCTCTTTTCTGCCGCTGCCGGTGTCAGCGATCTAACAGGCGTCCTTGATCAATTTCGCGAAAAGGCTGACGGCATTTACCGCAAGCGTGCCACCACTACTGAGATGGCAAGGCTGAAGAAGGAGCTTGCCGAAGTTGAGCGGCAGATCAAGGAAACGGATGTTCCAGTCAGCGCTTACAAGAAACTGAAACAGGCATTGGAGGCCGCACAGCAAGACGAGGCAGACGCACGCAATGAGCAGTCGGCATTGCTGAAATCAAAAGCTGGCCTGGAAGCCTTAAATGCGGCGCTGCCAAAGCTTGGCGAGATAGACACTCTTGAAGCCGAACTGGCTGACTTTGAGGATTATCCCAAACATCTGGATGTTAATCCGGAAGAACTTGTTTCGCTGTTGACCGAGCAAAGCAGACAGCTTTCCGACAAGGCCCGGCTTGACCGGGAGATTGCCGAATTGCAGGACGGCTTGGCTCATCTGCAACGCCATCCGGAACAGCTTTTCCTCGCGGGTGAGCTGGAAAGACTGGATG
>JBNKQT010000248.1:0-7137 GCA_050297115.1 Ensifer sp.
CCGTGTTGCATTGTTCGCAACGCTGTAAGCAACCGTCATTTGAAAGGCCATCAGATAGATAAAGGCGACAATTGGTATGACCAGTGCAAATTCAACTGCGGCCACGCCTTCGCGGGCGTCAATGAGGTGACGAACCTTGGCAAAAACGTCCTCCACCCTTTTAGGTACATCTCGACGTAGTATAGCCATCATGGGTAATCTTCATTTCTAAATGCTGTTGTGGCGACAATCAGAAATTCACTGGGCGTGGAGGCACCTTCAGCCTTGAGATTGGCAATCATTGGTCTGAAAAAATCGGTAATGACAGTCCAGCGATAATAGACCCGAAGGGAGTTGATCGCGCCAGAGTTGCCCGGATTGAACTGGAATACAGACGTATCAAGGCTTTGATTGCTGTAAGGAATGCCCGCTGGAATATCTCCGAATGCGGCGACATTCTGAAAATCGACATAGAGTTTACCCGGTGTCGCAATCTCGTCAGCGGAGCATTTGATGACCAGCGAGATTTCATCGCAAAGGGCAGCCCGGAACTCGGCTTCGGTCATATCCGTTGCGCGTCCCATGCCGAATGTAATGTTCCCGGTTCGCACCTGGCGGGCCATATCGTCAACTGCGTTGGCCACAACTTGCTCGGCAGTGAAGGCGATGAAAGTTTCGAATGTTGCGAAAATTGCAGCGATGAAAGGTATAATGAGAATGGCAAATTCCACAGCGGTTGCACCGCTGCGGTCACGCCGCAGGCGGGAAAACAAGCCCTTCGTCTTGACCGTTTCTGCGGTTTTGCTGTCCGCAATGGCCATGTAGTACTCCCTCGCATCATCTTGAGCGATGCGCAAAGATAGGCACAACCTGTTTTAGAAGCCTTTCCAGGGTCGCTAAATTTTTAGGAATTCATCCAGAATTGTTATTGCGGCGGAGCGGAGGTTGAAGAACTGCTGGATGGTGCCACGATGTTCACATGCTCTTCGCAATTCGGCGTGCAGGAATAAACAGTTCGCTCGGTACGCTTGAACATCCGAACAGTATTGCCTTCGTCAATTGAAACCAGCACGCGCTTGTCCACGATGGGGCGCCCGGTTGCATCCAGCAAAACAAGGTTTGTTGTGCCGTAGGCCCGGCCAGTAAGTACGATTGTCTGCGAATCTGCAACAGTGGCGTCTGCAACGCCTGAATTGCCGATGATAACCTTGGCGACCGGGCGATTAAGTTTGAGAATGCGGGCCTGATTCATGAAGACACGCAACATGCCGGATGTGTCAGAGGCAGTTGCCGACGTTGTGCCTGCAGTCGCAAGTGCGGCCATGCAAGTGATGCATATTGCACTGACCTTTGCAGCAAATTGGTACATCTTCATAAAACAGTCCTCTCAAAACGCGCAATGGCACCTTCGCCAATATTGGTGAATTTTGAGTTAAGCTCTCGCGTGGAAGCCGAACAATTTATGCCGCAAAGGCTTGGTTTAGTGCGTTTTTAGCTCAAAAAGCCAAACGGCAACCCACCAGTATTGGAATGCGCATTTTGTTATGTTTTTGGGCCTGCTTCGAACTTTGTAAAAAATTAACCAAGTTCTTTAAGCCGATTGAAACAAGACGCTCATAATTTGGTCTCAACCGATCAACGGCACAAGTTGGCGGTAGTGCTGAACCGACTATGTGAATTAGGAGTTAAATATGACTAAGCTTTTTGCACGCTTTATCAAGGACGAATCCGGCGCGACCGCCATTGAATATGGCCTGATCGCAGCCCTCATCGCTGTAGCAATTATCACCGGTGCGACTGCGCTGGGTTCTGCTCTGGACTCTGCCTTCTCTGGCATTGGCGCCAAGGTAACGACAGAGGTCAACGGGAAGCTCTAATTGACCTCGCGTTAAGCGAACGAAGGAACCGTCGTCCGAAGGGCGACGGTTTTTTTGTATTTATTAAACATTGCTTGGCATCATACCTGCTCTGTCGTTCCGAAGGATGTTCCCATGCTGACCGCCGCTATCCTTGTCGTATTTCCTCTTTGCATGGCAATTGCCGGTTCTTCCGATTTATTCACAATGCAAATCCCCAATCGCGTGTCTGCAATTCTGATCGCCGGTTTCGTGGTCATCGCGCCGCTTGCGGGCTTTACTGCCTTGCAAATTGGCATGCATTTCATGGCTGCTGCCGTGGTCTTTGCAGTCGTATTTGCGCTCTTCGCGCTTAATGTCATGGGTGGCGGTGATGCGAAGGTCCTTGCTGCGAGCGCATTATGGTTTGGCTGGAACCCGTCGCTTGTGAGCTATCTGGTATTTGTTGCCTTCTTCGGCGGCTTGCTCACCGTCATGATTGTCCTGCTGCGTTCCAAACACGACACCATTCTTCTCACAGGGCTCGACCGATATATTCCAGGCCCGCTGTTTGAAGCCAAGAAAATTCCCTATGGGATAGCCATCGCCACGGGCGCATTCATGGCCTATCCGTCATCGCCGCTGATGCAGATGCTTCTTCCTGCATAGGCGAATCAGGAAATTTTGAGATCTTGAAAGTCGGCCTCGCCGGCTTTTTTCATATGCTCTTCCAGATGAAAATCTTTCATTAACCAAACCGTTAAGCTTTCTGTTAACCATAATTACACCAATTCAGGATCATTCTGCGGCGAATAAGTAGCGCTTGAGTCTCCGTAAGGAATGATCATGAAACCTGCACGTCTAATAATTTTGCTGGTTGCCGTTGGTGCGGCAGGTCTGGCTGGCTATCTCGCATTGACGCTTTCCGGCGGCAAAACCGTTGTGAAAATGCAGGCCGCAGAAGCAATTGTAAAAAAAGAACCTACAGTGAAGGTTCTTGTTGCCGGAGCCAATCTTCCCACGGGCGCAAGGCTTGCTGAAGATACAATGCGTTGGGCCGATTGGCCCCAGGGGTCAGTTTCTGAAGGTCTGATCACTGAAGAAGCACATCCCGACGTCAAGAAATCGCTTAAAGGCGCGGTCGTAAGGTTGCCCATGTTTGATGGGGAACCTATTCGCTTTGAAAAGGTGGCAGATTCAAGCTCGCGCGTTATGTCGTCGCTTCTTCCAGCTGGCAAAAGAGCCGTCGCAACAGAGATCTCAGCCAATACGGGTGCAGGTGGCTTCATTCTGCCAAACGACCGTGTTGACGTCATCATGGTTCGCCGCGGTTCAGACGGCGTCTATCTCACCGAAACAATCCTGACCAACATTCGCGTTCTCGCTATCGACCAGCGAATTCAGGAAAGTGAGAACGGTAAGAAGACTGCAATTGGCTCCACTGCAACCCTCGAATTAACACCGGCGCAGGCAAAGGTGGTTGCAGTCTCACAGCAGCTTGCAGATCGTCTCACGCTCGCCCTGCGCTCCGTGGCCGATGCTGGTGAGCCAGACACGGATTCGGCGGACTATCTCTTGAGCGGTGGCGAAGGTGCGCCTGCCATACAGGTGATCAAGACCGGCAAGGTCTCCACCGTCAACCAAACTAATTAATCGGGGGTTCCAGTGAAAAGCTTCAAGCAAACCACACGCCGCTTTATCGCCGGAGGCCTGTCCTTGAGCCTGTCCATGCTCGGCCTGCCACCAGCATTTATTGCCGGTCACACCGCAGGGGCTGCTTTTGCATCGGAGTCGATCATTCGCATCAATCGATCCGGGCCAGGCGTTTCCAAGCGTGTGAAGCTTGGTCTGAACAAAGCTGTTGTTATCGATTTGCCAGAAGATGCGCACGATATTTTGGTTGCAGATCCGGAAAAGGCTGATGCGATTACCAGAACATCACGCCGAATTTACCTTTTCGGAAAGTCTGTCGGCCAGACCAACATTTTCGTTTTTGGTGATGATGGAAACGAAATTGTCAGTATCGAGATTGAAGTGGAGCGCGACATTTCAAATCTGGAGGCCAATCTGAAGCGCTTCATGCCCGATTCCGATATTAACGTCGAAATCATTTCGGATAACATTGTTCTCACCGGCTCAGTGCGCACGCCACAGGATGCAGCACAGGCAAGTCGATTGGCTGAAATATTTCTGACTGGCGGTGAAGCGACAACACGCAACGAAACGGCCACTGGCGGAACCGATGGCAGTGGCGTGGCGATTTTTGCAGAGCAGCGCCAGAAATCTCAAATCGTAAATCTTCTCGAAATCGAAGGTGAGGACCAAGTTACTCTGAAAGTTACCGTTGCCGAAGTCAGCCGCGAGGTTATCAAGCAACTGGGCATCAACTCGCAAGCCTCTATCGGCAACAGCAGCATCAGCTTTCAAAACCCGACTAATCTCGGCGGTGCGGTTAATTGGCTCGCGAACGGGCTAACGTCTGGTTCCCTTGGAGGCGTGAACTTTGCTGCGGCCTTCAATGCAATGGAGCGCGCTGGCGTCATGCGCACATTGGCTGAACCGAGCCTGACAGCGGTTTCAGGAGAACAGGCGAATTTCTATGTCGGTGGTGAGTTCAACATTCTGCGAGGTCAGGATGTTTCTAGCAGCAACAACACGAACACCGTTTCGCGCGAAGCCGCGCAGAACATAGAGTACGGAATTCGTCTCGATTTTGTGCCGGTTGTCTTGTCCGCCGGGCGTATCAGCTTGCGGATCAACACTGAAATATCCGAGCCGACATATGAAAGCTCAACGGTGAGCGCTGCGGCATTCGACGTCCCCGGTTTGACCAACCTCTCAGTTCGTCGTCGCGAGGCATCCACAACAGTCGAGCTTCCCTCCGGCGGCTCTATCGTTATCGCGGGTCTCGTCAAAGACAATATCCGTCAGGCATTCGCGGGTAACCCTGCACTGGCCAAGGTTCCGGTTTTCGGTACATTGTTCCGCTCCAAGGATTTTCAGCGTAACGAAACCGAGCTTGTCATCATTGCAACGCCCTATCTCGTGCGCCCCGTGTCGGCTGACAAGATTGCGCGTCCAGACGACAATTTCCTGCCGGAAAATGACGCGGCAACCTTCTTCCTGAACAATGTCAACAAGGTCTACGGTTTGAAGCCACAGGCCTCCAAAGGCGAGCGCTACCATGGCGCTGTCGGCTTTATTTACAAGTGAGGCGCTGACAGATGACCAAGACAAATCTTCAAAAACACACCCCATCCACAGCGGCAAAGGCGGGTAAAATGCGGTTCGTAAAAAATACAACTGTTGCAGCTCTGGCCCTTTATGGAGCTGCGGTTTTGACCGGTTGCGCAGCCAAGCCCGATGAAAGCCTCGTCACCGCTTCCATTGCCAATGACTACCGGGCACGTCATCCCATTACACTGGCTGAGGTGGAGCACACACTGGATATTCCAATTGGCAGTGGCGACCGACAGCTTTCGGGCGATTTGAAAGATACGGTTCGCGGCTTTGCGCAAGACTACAAGGAAAGTTCATCGGGAAGTGTGCAGGTGGCCATTCCAGCAGGTTCGGTCAATGCCGGTGCTGCACGTGCCGTCAGCCGTGAGGTGAAATCTGCTTTGACAAGCGGAGGTGTCAAGGCAAACCGGATTATCATGACCACCTATGCACCCGGCGAGAGCGACATTTCCGCTCCGATCCGCTTGAGCTTCATTGCGATCACAGCGGTGACCAATGAGTGTGGGCAGTGGCCGAAAGATTTGATGAACAACAGCATGATGAACGAAAACTGGCACAATTTTGGTTGTGCCAGTCAGAACAACCTGGCGGCCATGGTGGCAAATCCGATGGATTTGAAGTCGCCACGCGCCAGAACCCATATCGATGCCGAGCGTCGTTCGACAGTGATTGGTCTCTACAGACAGGGTTCATTAACCACTACCAATTAATTTCAACTGCCAGACTGAGGGGCAGGGTTCCGCGATGAGCACAGTAGAATACGGTATTGAAGGTCTTGAACAGGAAATGGACACTGAGCAGCTGCTTGCCTCAGATGGTCACGGCCTTGATCACCTGCGTCCGCTTCCGCGTATTTCAATCCATGCCTTTTGCGAGTCGGATGATATTTCCCAGCTCCTGGAGCGTTGTGAGACTGATAGACGTCTGTCCAAAGTCAGTTTTCGTTTGAACAAGGGGTCGATTGCAGCGGCCGCCAATATGTTCGCGTCAACTCCGACACCAAACCTGATCATTCTGGAAACATCCGCTTCGAAAGATCAGCTTATGTCCGAGCTGATGGCGCTAGCTGAAGTGTGCGACCCAACCACACGGGTAATCCTGCTTGGCCGGGATAACGACATTGGCCTTTACCGGGAACTGATGCGCAACGGTATTTCCGAATATCTGGTAGCGCCCGTTTCCATGGTGGACTTGCTGGGCGCGGTGGCATCGATTTTTGTAGATCCGGATGCAGAGCCTTTGGGACGCAGCATCGCCTTTATTGGTGCAAAGGGCGGAAGTGGATCGTCAACAATTGCGCACAATTGTGCATTTGGAATTTCCACTCTGTTTTCTACCGAAACAATCCTGGCGGACCTCGATCTGCCATACGGTACAGCCAATATCGACTTTGATCAGGATCCACCGCAGGGCATGGCAGAAGCCGTCTATGCCCCGGATCGTCTGGATGAGGTCTTCCTCGACCGACTTCTGGCAAAATGCTCTGACCACCTGTCGCTTTTGGCTGCCCCCTCTCTTTTGGATCGTGGTTTCGATCTGGGTCAGGACTCGTTCCAGCCGGTTGTTGATGTGCTCGTGCAAAGCGCTCCAATGACAGTTCTCGATGTCCCCCATGCCTGGAATGAATGGACACGGTCCCTGCTCGCAAATGTGGACGAGGTGGTTATTACGGCTGTTCCTGATCTGGCAAACCTCAGAAATACGAAGAACATGTTTGATGCGATGCGCAAGCTGCGTCCCAATGACAAGCAACCGCACCTCATTCTCAATCAGGTCGGCATGCCGAAGCGTCCCGAGATCGCGCCCGCAGACTTTTGTGATCCGATAGAAGTCGATCCGATCGCAATCATCCCCTTCGATGCGCAGCTTTTCGGCACGGCTGCCAATAGTGGTCGAATGATCAGCGAAACCGATCCAAAGTCACCGACAGCAGAAATTTTCTCACAAATTTCTCATGTCGTAACGGGTCGCGCCACGCTGAAAAAAACAAAGTCTGGTGGCTTGGGCAAGGTGCTCGCCATGTTGGGCCGCAAGTAGAGCAAAAAAACACTTTTTTAGGTATTGGTAGCGATGTTTGGCAAAC
>JBNKQT010000249.1:0-5381 GCA_050297115.1 Ensifer sp.
GGCAATAATGGCTGGCCCGAGAAAGTTGTCATCGACAAGAGCGGTTCTAACTTTGCCGGTTTGCAAAACATGAACTGGCTGTTGATATTCCACGGCTGGTTCTGGCTGATCGATATTCTCCAGGTCAAATATCTCAACAACGTCATCGAGCAAGACCACCGTTTTATCAAAAAGCTGACGCGACCGATGAAGGGCTTTAAATCCTTTTCATCGGCATCAGCTACATTGGATGGAATTGAGGTGGCCCATATGATCCGAAAGAACCAATTTTGGAGGCTTACCCGCCAGAGAGGGACCAACACCGACATAGACTGCAAAGACAATGATGATGAGGCCTAAGACTATCCCGCCTGCGATCAATAACCATGACATTTGCGCTCGCCCTTCGTCACTCGGTTTTGTCGGGTGCCGGTATTCCGGATTTCCGGCGAGTTCAAGTCGCAACATCTCGGGCAAGCACCAGTGAACGCCCTTCGCAAATCACGTCGCCTGCCTCATTCACACAAAGGGCGCGCAAATCCACCAGATGTTTCTCGGGCCTCAACCGCGTGATTTCCACGCTGGCGGTTAGCTTTTCACCCACATTGGCCACACCCGAATAGCGCAATTCCTGTTTTAGGTAATTTGTGCCCGGCCCCGGCAGCTGCACACCTAGCAGATAGGAAATCATTCCGGCAATCAGCGGCTCAGGCACGTGAGCAGGCTGCATGCCGGTGAGTGTTTCAAAGCCTTTGAGAGCAGCCTTGTCAAAGATGCGGCTAACCTCCACCCGGTCGCCCGGTTTCATACCGTTCAGCATTTCTTCGCTCATGCCGCATCCTTCATGGCTGTTTCCAGAAGCATGACTTCACAATCATCGGCGGTGCGATAGGCGCTGAGCTTGATTGAGGCGGGATCGGATCCGACGAGCACGAATGCGATCTCCTCACCTGCATAGCAGGGGTTGGGAAACATAAGCTGCGCATGGTCTGGCGCACGCCCCGGAAAGGTCTCGGCAAGAAGTGCCCAGGCCCATGAATAAAGCAGCATGCCGTGCGACACTGTATGGCCAAAACGTGTGCGGGCGGAAAATTCCGGGTCCACATGGATCGGGTTATCATCGCCGCTGACCTCGGCGAAAAGGTCGAAATCGGCTTGTGTTGGAATGCGGCGGGCCAGTTCGCGTTCAGCCATTCAATCTAGCTCCCAGCTCGTGTTTCTTCACCTTGCCGGACGGCGTGCGGGGGAAATCATCCACCAGGTGAAATTGCGCAGGCACTTTGTAGGCCGCAATGCGTTCGCGGCACCATCCGGTGAGGCCGGAAAGGTCAATGGACACGCCGTCGCGGGGTTGAATGAAGGCGGCCCCGGCCTCGCCCCACTTTTCGTGCGGCACACCAACCACAGCGACATCGAGAATTTGCGGATGGGTGTAAAGCAGTTTTTCCACCTCCGCCGGATAGACGTTTTCGCCGCCGGAAATGTACATGTCCTTGATCCGGTCAACGATGTAATATTCGCCATCGTTACCCATGCGCGCCACATCGCCGGTCTTCAGCCAGCCATCCTTGGTGAAGGCGCGGGCTGTAGCCTCCGGGTTCTTGTAGTAGCCGGGTGTAATGCCGGGGCCGCGCATGAGCAGTTCTCCGGATTTGCGCCCATCTGCAATGCTCACCTCGGTCATCATCTGGGCCTTGCCCACCGAGCCGATGTGGCGTTTCACGTCATCTCGGGTCTGGATGAAAACCGTGGGCCCGGTCTCGGTCATGCCCATTCCGTTTTGCACAAGTGAATGGCGATTGGCAAAGAACTCCACCAAAGGCGCGGGTAGTGGGGCGCCACCGCAGGCGAGCGATTTCATGCGAGAGAGGTTCACTGCATCAATTTTCGGATGCTGGCTGAAGCTCTGGTAAATTGCGGGCACGCCGAAGAACTGATTGATCTTCTCATCGGCAATAAGGGCAAAAATCTGCTCGGGCTCAAACTGGCGCAAGATGTAGGATGTGCCGCCTGCCAGAAATACGGGCATCGTATAAAGGTTCACACCGGCCGTGTGAAACAGCGGCAGGTAATTCACGCTCGTATCGGACCCGACGATTTCAACGGCCTGGCTGATATTGATCGCATTGGCCCAGCCCATGGCCGCAGTCTGGATCACCGCCTTGGGGTTGCCTGTGGTGCCGGAGGTGAAGAGAAGATACCAGATCGCCTGATCATCGATGCGCCGAGCAGGGCTTTCTGCCACCCCAAAAGCATCCAGCACACCGCCCGGTTCCATGGAAATAAGAGGTATGTTGAACATGCTGGCAAGTTTGCCTGCGGCCTTTTCAAAAGCCGCATCGTGGATAATGCATTTCGGCTCGGTCAGTCGAAGGAGCGGTTCCAGCTCCAAGGCCGGCTGTCGCCAATTGAGCGGGGTGAGAATGAAGCCGCCCTTTTGGCAGGCAAACAGTGTAATGAAGAATTCCGCATGATTGTGGCAGATGATTGCGATGCAATCGCCGGGCCTCAGCCCCATGTCGGCCAGGCCGCGCGCAATACCTTCAGCACGCGCATTTACCTCGGCGAAGGTATATTTGCGGCCCGTTTCAACGTCGATGAACGCGACCTTGTGCGGAGTCAGCTCAGCCCGCTTGGCCGCCATGTCTGTGATCAATGCCATGTTCTCCTCCCAGGAACAGTGCCATTCTCTCAGTTCTTTGGTTTCAGTCCATCCGCAATCATGGCGAAGGCCCTGTCGGCCACCTGATCAAGGCTGCGCTTGTCGCCCCAAAGGGCAAACCGTTCACCGAGACCGCGGGCCAGACCCATCAGCGCCCATGCCGTCACTTCAGGATCTTCACAGGCAATGTCACCCTTTTCGCTCGCCTCCTCAAGTCTCTTTTGGTAGGCCTCGGCGAAACTCCAGAAATAGTCGGAATAAGATGTCGGGTCGACAAACTGTGCTTCCTGCACGATGCGATAAAGTGCCGGGTGTTCTTTGACGAATTCGAGAAAGACCCGTAACCCGTGATGTTCGGCGGTCAGGCGGTCAGGCGCCCCCTCAATTCCACTCGAAAGCGCCTTGCGGGTGCGCAAACCCATCTCCCGCACAAGCTCCTTGAATACATCTTCCTTGCCGGGAAAATATATATAAAATGTACCCTGTGCCACACCCGCATGTTTGGTAATGTCGGCAATGGATGCTGCTGCGTAACCTTGTGTGCCAAACACCTGTTCGGCAGCGGTCAGGAGTTGCTCGCGGGTTTTCAGGCCCCGCCGCGTTTTGGGTTTTCGCTGTTCCATGGCCCCTCCAACATGAAATATGAGTCATAATTCATATCGGAATGTGGGGTGGCGCGCAAGTTGATCGCAGTGCGCGCGACCCTCTCCTCTGGTGGCGAAGAGGCACGCTGAAAGGGTGGACGAGCATTATTTTCAAATGCGCAATCGTCACAGATGACGCAGTGTTGAACAGCGGCCTTGCCTCTCCCTGTTCCCGCGCACCCTTCACCCGAATCGAAGCCGACCTGGTGCTTCTCCGTAGACACGTCGATATGCCCGGCAGAAGGCGGCTTCGGAACGGTAGCCCACGCGCGGTGCTATATCGGCAAGCGGATGGACAGTCTCGCGCAGGAGCTGGCGCGCCAGTTGCATGCGCCAAAGCGTGACATATTGCATGACTGACTGGCCGAGCAGACTGCTAAAGCGCTCAGAAAAGGTTGAACGCGACATGCCAGCGGTTTGGGCCAGTTTGGCAACCGTCCAGTCGCGCTCCGGAGCCTTGTGAAAAGCACTGAGAGCCCGCCCGATGGAACCGTCACGCAATGCCGCCAGCCAGCCCGGTTTGGTGTCTGGTGATCTGTCTATCCACGACCGGATTGCCTGTATGACCAGAATATCGGCGAGGTGGGTTATGACAGTTTCACCGCCCGGTTTCATATTGCTGGCCTCGCGCATTATGAAGTTTATCGTGGTCTCCAGCCAACCATCGAGATCATCAGTCAAAGCATCAACCTGAAGGATCGCCGGAAGCTGGGTGACCAGCCTTTGGGCGGCAATATGATCCAGTCGCATGACTCCGTATACGGCCTGGGTGACCGGGCCACCACCACCATGCTGCAAAACCTCATAGCGCTCGCTGATCTTTTCAACAGGAAGGTCGAGAAGCGAGCAGGTCGGGGCTCCATGCTCACTTCGAAGGTTGTGGGGAATTCCGTGCGGCAGTAGCGTCAGGCTCATTGGTTTCAGGTATTCCGGTTCCAAGCCGTCTATTTCCAGCCAGGCGCTACCGCTCAAAACAACCACGAATGTCATCGCGTCCGCAAAGGCGGGTATCGCAACGCCCCAGGGCGCTGACAGTTCGGAACGGCAGTAAAGCGTTCCGGTCAGGCGTAAAAAATGCAGCGCTTCAGAGAGGGGATCGTTCCGGGCGTCTCGTAGAGGCGGCAGCCTTTCAGCGATATCTGGTGACGGGATGGCCATGTCAAACTTCCCTGAAAAAGCGGCAGTCTATGCCTCGTTTTCGGACGATCTGCATAATAATACAGCAATATAATGATTGTTCAATCAGATTTTGCCCCCTAGATTGCCGCTATCTCATTGGCGGGCGTTACGCTTGCTCATAGCGAGGATGGATTTTGGGTATGGCCAATATAACGAAACGAATGTTTATTCGCAGTGTTCCGCTGATCGCAACGATCGCTGCGTTTAGTAAGGTCAAAGCGCAGCCGCCGAGACAGAACGGCCCTGCGCAGCCATCAGAAGAAGCACAGGGCGCGCGTGAACAGATTGCACCTGTGCGCGGGCAGGTCACCGGTTCTGCTATGCGTAAAGTTCTTGTTGCCTATGCAAGTGGCTTTGGGACAACTGCAGGAATTGCCGAAGCAATCGGCATGACCTTGCGGGACAATGGCATGCTGGTCGACATCAAGTCCGTTGACCAGATAGACGATGTCAGCACTTACGACAGCGTCGTCATTGGCAGCGCCATCCGCTATGACAAATGGATGCCGGAGGCCACCGAATTTGTAACGAAACATGGTGCGGAGTTGCAAAGCCGACCCGTTGCCTTCTTCTTTGCCTGCCTCACCCTTGCCAGCAAGAGTGACGGAGCGACCCTTCAGGCACAAGGTTATGCAGACAAGCTAAGAGATGGTTTTCCAAACATCCATCCGGTTGACGTTAAAGGCTTTGCGGGCGCCCTGGATATTTCCAAATTCAAGATCTATCTGCGCCCGCTCGTCCGTGCCGCTTTCTTTTTTCTGGGTGTTGGCGAGGGAGACTATCGCCAGTGGAATATGATCGAAGCCTGGGCCAACAATCTGGTGCAAAAGCAGGAATGGAAAGCCTAGGTCACGAACTCATAAAAGAGGCCATATCCGGAGGACGTCGCAATGACTACAATCTGCCACGTCAGCGAT
>JBNKQT010000250.1:0-3419 GCA_050297115.1 Ensifer sp.
ATAGACAGTAACCTTGCCGTCTGAATGGCGAACCAACACCGTGTTACCGAGCTTCTTCAGGCCATCGCCAGAATAGATAACAACGCCGTTCTCTGCCGCCTTGACTGCCGAACCTTCCGGCAGCGAAATATCGATACCGTCATTGCGCTCGCCATCAACGTTGGCACCATAACCAGCAATGATCGCGCCGCGTGCAGGCCAGCGGTATTTGCCGATGCCTGTTGTCTGCGGGGCTGTAGCTGCTACTTCAGTTTGCTTTTCAGCCTGCTCAAGCGAAACCTTTTTCACCGGTGGCGTGTAGGTTTTTGGCGTTGTCGACGTCTTGATTGTATCGACCTTCTTTTCCGCAGATGCGGTCACCACCTTGGCAGAAGGCTTGGCTGACTGCACAGAAGATCCAGGCATCCTAAGTGTCTGGCCGATGCGGATCGTGTCATTCGCCAGGCCATTTGCATCGCGCAAAGCGGCAACCGTTGTGCCGTTTTGCGCGGCGATGCGGCCCAGATTGTCACCTGCAACAACAGTGTACGTACCGCTGCCGGGCTGCAATTTAGCTGCTGCGACCACCTTTTTATGTGCAGGCGCTTTGCTCGGCACCGGTGCCTTGAGTGTGTTGTTCAAGGCCACTTTTGTGTTTCCGGTCGACTTTTGCGCGACCTTGACTTTCGCCGCTCGCGGCGTTGTTCCAGTCTTCACAGGATCAGGCATTTGCACTGAAGCAGAACTCTGCACCAGCGGACGCTCTTTCGGCAAGACCTGACGCTTGCCTGTTGTTTGCCCGGTTGGTGAGGGAAGCGCCTGACGCTGAACAACTGTTCCAGTCGTAATGTTGTCATAGATGTTGCCAGTGGAGCCCGTTGGCGCAGGCATGGGCTGGTTCAAAGCGCTATCTGTGGCCACACGCGGCTGAACAGGCACCTGATACTGGTTCCCCGCAGAAACATTTTGCGGCGGCGTAAGCCTCGCGTCGTCCTGACTGATTGAGGAGGTCGTAATATTGTCAGAACTCGACAAGTAACCCGCGAAACGCGAAACATCGGAGCTGCAGCCAGTGACGGCGCTAGCCAGCAAAATAATTGCGAGTGATCGAATTGTGGACTTGTGCAACGCACGGGACGCATCTTTACGCATGACCAACCTACTGCTTACGAAGAACTGTCATGCGTTTATTAAAACGCGTTAGTGTTACCGGCGGGTTAAGAAGCGCTCACATACAGAATGAATTTTGCAATTTGATAACCATAACCGGCTCAGAGCGCAGATGCCATTTGAGGCACCAAGGGCAGGAAAGGCACTTCAAAAAGGTCTTCCCGCTCAAAACGGCTGCCAATCTTGGTAAATTTCGCCATCACGGTCGAACCGTCATCCTGCATCATGGGGGCCAGCATGACCCCTTCAGAAACAAGGTGATCTACAAACATTCGCGGCATGGTGTCAAAGGCACCTGTGACAATGATACGGTCAAATGTGCCCTCGCCGTCAAGCTTGCGACTGCCATCGGCCTGCCGCATCACAACATTGGTCAGCCCCAGCTTTGATGCGCGCCTCTGGGCGGCATCCACCAATGACTTGTAGCGATCGATACTTAGCACGCGCTCGCAAATACGCCCCATTACTGCGGCGCAATACCCACTGCCCGTTCCGATATCGAGCACACGCTGTCCTTCTTTCAAATCAAGTTTGTCCAGCAGCTTGATCATCAAATCGGGGCTCTCCAGAAAGGCACCACATTCCAGCGGCACCGTTCCGTTGCTCCACACAATGTCAGTATATTCCGCAGAGACAAAGTTTTCGCGCGGCGTCGCTTCCACAGCCTTCAGGAGCGGCAAGTTGGAAATGCCCTCGGCGCGCAGGCGCATCACAAGTGCGGCAAATCCTTCCCTGGAAACCATGCCCCCGCTCAATCTCTACTCCAGTCCCAGCGCCTTCAGGCTTTCCAGCGCCGTATAATCGGTCAGATCAAGCTTCAGCGGCGTGATTGAAATTTTGCCAGCCTTGAGCGCATGAATATCGGTGCCCTTGCGGAACTCGCCTTTACGGGCATCAAACTTGAGCCAGTAGTAGGGGAACCCGCGCCCATCGTGCCGCTCTTCTACCAAAAGCCCAAAGTCCAGTTTGCCCTGCCCCGTAATCTCGATGCCTTGCACACTGTCCTTCTCGCAATTGGGGAAGTTGACGTTCAGGAGTGTCCCGGCAGGCAGATCAGCCTTGATAAGCTTTTCAAGCAATGCGGGTGCGTGCGTTTCTGCAACGTCCCAAGGCACGCGGCGCTCACCATCAAACTGATAGGCCTGTGATATCGCGATAGAACGAATTCCCTGAAGCGTGCCCTCAATCGCGCCTGCAACCGTGCCCGAATAGGTGACATCATCGGCCATATTCGCACCGGCATTAACACCGGAGAGAACCAAGTCCGGAGGAGAATCCATGATTTCACGCACTGCCATGATCACGCAGTCAGTCGGAGTTCCGCGAACGGCATAATGTTTCTCAGCCACTTCGCGAACCCGCAACGGGTCGGAAAGTGTCAGCGAATGCGCAAGCCCGCTTTGGTCTGTTTCCGGTGCAACAATCCAAACATCATCGGAAAGTTCACGTGCGATGCGCTCCAGCACTGCCAAACCGGGTGCATGAATGCCATCGTCATTGGTTAGAAGAATCCGCATATTCTTCCCCTCTCCTTATGTCAGGCACCGATCACTTCAACGCCGCCCATATAGGGTTTCAAAACTTCCGGCACGCGAATCGTACCGTCAGCATTCTGATAGTTTTCCATGACAGCGATCAGCGCACGACCGACAGCAATGCCCGATCCATTGAGTGTGTGCACAAAGCGCAGTTCCTTTTCACCCTCAACGCGGAAGCGTGCATTCATGCGACGAGCCTGGAAATCACCGCAGACCGAGCAGGAGGAAATTTCGCGATAGGCACCCTGCCCGGGCAACCAGACTTCAATGTCGTAGGTCTTGCGCGCACCGAAGCCCATGTCGCCAGTGCAAAGAACCACTGTGCGGAAATGCAGACCCAGCTTTTCGAGAATGGTTTCAGCGCATTTTGTCATGCGCTCATGCTCGTCAATTGAGGTCTCATCGTCGGTGATTGACACCATCTCCACCTTGTAGAACTGGTGCTGACGCAGATAGCCGCGGGTATCGCGGCCTGCAGAGCCTGCTTCTGAACGGAAGCAGGCAGTCAATGCCGTCATACGGATTGGCAAAGCGCTTTTGTCGAGGATTTCGTCTGCAACCGTATAGGTAAGCGGCACCTCTGCGGTTGGGATAAGCCAGCGTCCGTCCGTCGTGCGGAAAAGATCATCACCAAATTTTGGCAGTTTGTCGGTTCCATAAGCTGCTTCGTCACGCACCAGCAAAGGTGGCTGCATTTCCGTGTAGCCGTGCTCCTGCGTGTGCATATCCAGC
>JBNKQT010000251.1:0-3607 GCA_050297115.1 Ensifer sp.
AAGTTTTCTGGAGGGGTAAGGTTTTCAGTTTCGGCCTGCAAGGGTATCGGCCGGAAAATATCGGGCAAATAGAGTATTGAAAGCGGAAGCGCCGAAGCATTGTATCCCGCAATGTATGGCAGGTAGCTTTCCTCACGCGGATTATGCATGGGGTGTGCGAAATAAGTGACTGCAGTGATAGCTGGCACTAGCGCTGCTCGCACGGGAAGTGAAATCCGCAAAGGGCGGTCGTAGCGGAACAGTCCGATAATTAAGGCAATGACGAGCACAAGTGTCACCACGCCGGAGGCGACAAGCAGCGGAAAGGCCTTTGCAACGAAAAGCATGCTCCAGATATCGCCACCAGTGAACACGAAATCATAGGCATGCAAAGCGAAACCGATGAGGTGGTATTTTACGAGCGAAACCAGCGTGAAACCAAATATGATCAGTGCGGCGGCGTAGCTTGAAGCATAGAAACGGCGCGAAAAGAGAAAGAAAATGGACGAAAGTGTTGCCGTAGCGGCCAGAGTATAAGGAATAAAGCGCCAGCGAGTGTCGAAGAAATAGACCATCCAGAAAAACAGAATGCCAAGGCAAACTGCGACGATGATGTTGGTCAGGGTCTTGTAAATAAATCGCATGTTGGCCCGGCACTGATGTGACTATCGCGGACGGCAACCGTCCACTGCGTTTGAGAATTGATATTTGGATATTCAGATAGCAGATAGGGGTATAGAAAAAGCTAAGCGATCGCCAATAGCCCGCCCAAAAGCCGAAATTTGCCGGTTTTTGTTCGATCAGGCGTTGTACCGATCGCCATATTGCTGCAATTGGGTCTGGCGGTCGGGGAAAAATAATGCGTGTGAAATCAGAGATATTTGTCTCCGCTCTTATTCGCCGTGCGTTCGCTGCGGGTGATTTTGCCGCGGTTGAGGCTAAGGGAGCGGAAGAGGCGGGTGCGATCTTTATTCGTCAGCGGTACCGTGACGGCTTGGAGACAGTTTATGCGCCAGCACCCCAAAATGTTTTTGATGAGGGGGAGGCCGCCCTGCGCCGAAGATTCGAAATTCGACTGGAACGTGTGGAGAGCTCTGAAGCGGACGCGTTGTTGGAGCGGGAAAAGAATTTTGATCCCGATCTTTGGATATTGGAGCTTGATGCGGCCAATGTCGCCGATTTGATTGACGTGATCTCGGAATAAAGCTCCGGTGCTTTAGGCACGTGCCCGCCGCGAGGACGCGGGGATATAACGATGGCGGCGCGGCGTTTCCTTGATTGAGTCGGTATTGGCTGCCTCGGGCATGGCGTCTTCGATATTGCCGGAGTTGGTATAGTGGTCTGCCCGCCGCCAAGCCGCAAGACGCATGGCGCACTCGGTCGTATCCAGCGAAAGAATGAGGGTGTGCGCGCGGGTGCGGCCCTGGCTGGATTGCAGGAGGTGCGGATAGAATTGACAAAGGATTTCGCGAATCTCGCCGACAGGGAGCCCAAGCGCGACAAGGGTTGTGGCAAGCTGGCGGCCGGAAAGATCCAGCAGAATACGTTCACTGAGCCAATGGCTGGACTGAATGGTTTCGGCCAGTGTGGCGGCGAAGAAACCAGACTCACGCTTGCGAGCAAAGCGAATGAGCAGTGCTTCTTGCAGTCCAGTCGGCCCACCGGTCAATGGCGGTGGCGGTGCAGTGCGCTCCTGACGCAAGAGATCTTTCAGGTCTTCGCGAAGAGCTTCCTCGCGGGCCAAGCGCGCAGATTCGCGTTGTTCCGCGTCGCTGAGAGCGTTGATTGGCGTTGAATCGCTGATGGCATCAGCGCCGTTTTCGGCATCGATCTCAAACCATGCAAGCTTTTGTGGTGTTTCGATGCCTGAACCGTTATGGAGCGCGGCCAGCGCATCCACCAGCTTGGGCGAAAGGTTATCGCGCTTGGCAATCGCCTTTGCATGGTCAGCCCCCTGGGTGCGTGCAATGGCAATCAGCGTTTCGTCGGTGATGGCTTGGCAACCGCTGAGAAAAGGTGCGGCTATGCTGATTGGCTGCGTGCCTATGAAATAGCAAATGGAGGCTGGCAAGGCCTGGTGCTGCGAAAGGGCCGCAACGGCCTGTTTTCGGGCCTCGTGCGTTGAGCTTTGATAAAGTGGCAAGAAGAGCTCGGCGAACTGTTTAAGTTCGGCTTTCGATGGATATCGTATTGCCTCGAAACTCGTCACAGTGGCCATAAGCACCACATCCTTTTTCCGCATGGTTAGCGGCCTTTCCAAATCTCTGAACCTGTCAGACACGGGCACACCTACGCAATACACACTCAAACCGTCCCAAAATTCCGGAAACGGTAATACCGATGTACAAAATTAGGACAAAAGCGTTTACAACCCATTAACCAAGCTGTGCGTGAATGGCTGGGCAGTCTGAATATATGTGTCATGATCGTGCACAGAAAATCAGGCCGAACTTGAAGCCAAAAGGTAGTCCGCGTTGATACATAGAGTTGATTGCTTCGAGAATGGTGCAAATGTCCCGGATGGGGATTTCCGGTGAATGCATCAGCCCGCTAGAGAAGGAAATGCGGGCAGGGTGAAATCAGTTTCATTCATCTGTCTCGACCACATGGAGACGAGAATGGCAGATATTGTGAAATTATCCGACAGGATGCCAAGAGGTCCGCGCAAAAGCGCGCGCCAGCCCCTGGATGCAAAGATCCTGCTTTTTACCGGTGTGCGTTACGAATATCCGATGCTGCCGGGACAAGCAGAAGCAAAAGCGCCTTCCAGCACAAGAAAGCACTAGGCATTCAACTGCCCATAGGGTCGCATGTCGCAGAAGCGATAAATGCATCTGCGTCAGCTTCCATGCTTTCTTCTGGGTAAAGCGCCCGCAATACGACGTAGCCTTGTGTAGTCGGGAGCTCGATTAGGAAGGACTGCGCTGTAGATTGGGCAGAGGCGCGCCGAATGAGTGCGAGTTGGCCGGCCGAGCCGACAACGAGATCCAATGCCGAGCCAACAGCCGTGCGATCATTCATACTGAATATTTCGTTTGATGCTTCATCATAAATGGCGGCTGACCAGAAGGGGACACGCCCTTCAGCAAAGATAGCGGCAGGACCATCATTCACATCAAATGCACAAACAGCTTCCTTTGCAAAGGGAATATTGATCGCCAGTCCCGCCTCATCCGGAGTTTTTGGAAGGGCGTGGAACTCGTTGGTCGAGCCTTCGTCAAGTACGCGGCTGAATGCGTCAACACCGGAAAATGAGGGAGCCGCCAGAATTACGATGATGTGCAGCAGGACAGCTCCAATAAGCCCGGCAGCTATGGAAAAGAGAATGCTACGCATCATTGGCATCCACGGTTTTCTATCTCTGGCATTGCGAGGTCAATGAGACCTGAATTGCCAGCAACAGGAGTGTCGAGCAACGTTAGAACCAGCTTATAGCGTTTGTTTTTTGGCACGGAGAGCCAATTGCCTGACTGAGCTTGAGCGGAAACTGAAAATGTGACGGATCCATCCGTGTTGTAAAGAGTAGTCCATGAACTGTACGCATGGGGCAAGCCAGAGTCGGCAAGGATAGGCTTGCCATCGGTATCAGCGGTATTGAGAATCCAGAAGCGGGCGGTAGGTATAGTGC
>JBNKQT010000252.1:0-5404 GCA_050297115.1 Ensifer sp.
CTTTTCGCTCATGGGATGTGTTCGCCTGAGAGGTAAGTGCTGAATGATATAATTTGGCGATGCTCTAACGGATTGAAGCCGGGGCGGCAAGGGTTTGGCACCAATAACGCCCTTTTGATTTGGTCAGGTTGCGTGCCTGCCCTTAGTCTCCGATCACAACAAGTTTGTGAAAGCGGAGTGAGGAAACATGAAATACATTTTTGTTTGCGCGGTTGCCGCCGCTTCGTTTTTGGCATTTGCCCCCGCGGCTTTCGCAAATGAGGTCGAGATTGTTAATGCCAAAGCCACGCAATCCGGCGACACGTGGCGTTTCGACGTAACGCTCAAACACGCCGATGAGGGATGGGATCACTACGCCAATCTCTGGCAGGTGGAAACGGAAGGTGGCGATGTGCTGGGCGAACGCGTTCTGGCCCATCCACATGTCAACGAGCAGCCATTCACGCGCTCCCTCGGTGGTGTTGCCATCCCCACGGAACTCTCCAAAGTCTACATCCGCGCGCGTGACAGCGTACATGGCTGGTCGCCTGAGCGCTTCGAGATCATTTTGCGCTGAAACCATCCCTCTGATATTTTTGATTCCAGCAGAATACGAGGGAACACCATGCTGTTGGAAGCGCTGCATTATTCGCTGGCCATGGCGATGTCCAAACGTCGCAAGCCAGATGAAGTGCGCGACGCGGTCAATTTATGGTCGCGGGCGCGCCGGTGCCATCGCGCGTGGCGACCGCATGAGGAAGCGTGCCGGGTCTTCGTGCGTGAGCATGTGGAAGAGATGGGGCAGAGGCGGGCGGTTGCCGTTCTTGGCTCCGGGCTCATGCGCGATGTGCCCCTGAACACGCTGTCGAAAATGTTCGACAAGGTCTATCTCTATGATCTGGTGCATCTTCCAGCCATTCGGTGGCATGCTCTGCTGCGTGGCTGGCGCAATGTCGAGTTTGTTGAGGTTGATCTCAGTGACGAAGTGAACCTCGAATTTTTGAAGAAGATGCCGGAGATTGATCTGGTGATTTCCGCGAACCTTCTTTCGCAGATGACGGTTGAACTGCTGGACGACGATATGACGGTGGAGGCTGCGGACCTCGCCCGCGCTCATATGGCGAACCTTTTCATGGCGCCATGGAGCGGCTGCCTGCTGACCGATATTGCCTATGAGGAGAAAAACCGGGCAGGCGAGGTTGTCCGCAGCGGTGACCTGTTGGCTGGCGTTGAACCGCCGGAAGCCGAGCATCACTGGCACTGGACAGTGGTGCCTTTCGGCGAGGTGGATAAAGAGCATGAAACAATTCACAATGTGATTGCGGTTTGGAAATAGACAATCCGCAAAAACCGTGAAAGCTTTGGCCCCATGAGTACACGTTATCTGACCACGCTCGGCCTCGATGCTGACGACACACTTTGGCAAAACCAGCAGTTTTTTGACTTTACCGAAGAGCAGTTTCAGGCGTTGCTGTCAGACTATGCCGAGGGCGACCATATAAAGGAGCGCCTGCTGGAGGCGGAAAGACAAAATCTCCAGCACTATGGTTTCGGTATCAAAGGTTTCACGCTTTCGATGATCGAAACGGCCATTGAAATTACCGAAGGCAATGTGCCCGCGACCATCATCGAGGAAATCCTCAATATCGGTCGCGACATGCTTTCCCACCCGGTGGAAACCCTGCCGCATGTGCCCGAAATGCTGGAAAAGCTGGCGCATGATTATGTGCTGGTGCTGATCACCAAGGGCGACCTGTTTGATCAGGAGCGCAAATTGGCGCAGTCGGGCCTGGGCGAGTTTTTCAAGGCCGTGGAGATTGTCTCGGATAAAAACGCCTCCACCTATCGCCGTATTTTCCGCGAAACCGGCAGCGGGCCGGAGCGGGCGGCCATGGCAGGCAATTCGCTGAAATCGGATGTTGTGCCGGCGATCGCGGCGGGCAGCTTTGGCATCTATATTCCACATGCGCGGACGTGGGCGTTGGAGCATGTGGAAAAGCCGCAGCAGGCCCCGCGTTTCCATGAGGTCAACGGCATTGCCGATTTGCCCGATCTGTTGGCGCGGTTGGAGGAATAAGGTGATGCATAGTTTTGATGAAATCTGGGAGATAGCGTCCAGCCGCAAGGGCGGCGACGGCGGAATTGAAAAGCAGCTTCAGTTTCCCAAATCCAAGGCGGAGATTGAAGCAACGTCGGATGACCGCTTTCTGGCGCTGATGACCAAATGTGTCTTTCAGGCAGGCTTCAACTGGAAGGTCATTGAAAATATGTGGCCGGGCTTTGAAGAAGCATTTGAAGGCTTCGATATTGCCCGCTGCGCCATGCTGCATGACGAGGATTTCGAACGGCTGGTTTCCAACAAGGCGATTGTACGCAATGGGCCGAAAATCAAGACGGTGCAGGCCAACGCGCAATTTGTGGGCGATATTGCCGATGAATACGGCTCCTTCGGCAAGTTCCTCACCTCATGGCCCGCCGATGATTACATCGGTCTGTTGGAACTGCTTAAAAAACGCGGCTCGCGCCTGGGCGGCAATACGGGGCAATATCTCCTGCGCTTTTCAGGCGTCGAAAGCTTCATCCTGTCACGCAGCACCGTGAACCGGCTGATTGCCGAGGGTGTGGTGGACAAGGTACCAAGCTCGAAGAAAGACATGGCCGCCGTGCAGGCTGCATTCAACACATGGCGTGAGCAATCGGGGCGGTCGCTCACTGAGATCAGCCGCGTGTTGGCGATGAGCATTGATTGAATGCCCAGCGGGCACCTCGAGGTGCCATTGTCTGCATGAAATGACTCATATCAAGGTAAGCGCAACCGGCTTCGTTGAAACTGCATCATGTTTGTGTGGTTCGGTTTTGTAGATTGGGAGGCGTTGTGATGAAGAAATTTGCCCAGGTTTTGGCGTTTTTCACACTGCTGTTGCCTGCGGTGGTTTCAGCGGAAAATGTGGCACCGGATATGCCGTTGCCAATGGCCGTGATCGCGGGGAACCTTTCGGCCGTCGAGCATCATATCAAGGCGGGAACCGACTTGGATAAACGTGATGATTTCGGCTCAACGGCACTGATCATTTCAGCTGTTTTTGACCGGCCCAAAGTAGCGGCTGCGTTGATGGCCGCAGGCGCAGATTCATCTCTTCGGGACGCACAGGGCTCGACACCTTTGCACATTGCGGCCTTGCTGGGACGGACCGATGTCGTCCGTAGCCTGCTCGCCGGTGGCGCAGACCGCTACGCAAGGAGTGCCAGCGGTGCAATGGCCTACGACTATGCTGCGGCACCACTGGCTGAAGAAAAGGCAATTTTCGACCTGCTCCGGGCGCAGCTTTCGCCCATTGGTTTTCAGTTGGACGATGTGGAGGTGACCGCAGCCAAGCCGGTGATTGCGGGACTGCTAAGGCCCGAGACAGAAGATTTGAGTAAGTCAGGTTATGCGCCAGTTGAACGGGCAGATTTTCTCATCTCAACGCCACAAGCTGAGGGTGTTGACCCGGCACTTGTTGCAGAAATGTACAGAGATGCCGAAGCTTTGCCGCGACTCTTCAGCATCCTTGTGGTCAAGAACGGAAAGCTGGTTGCCGAACGATATTTCAATGACGGGAATATCGATACGCCAACCCTGATGCAGTCGGTCGTGAAATCCTATTATTCCGCATTTGTTGGCGCAGCACTTGAGCAGGGATGTCTGCCCGATATCGATCAACCGGTTTTGGATTATTTCCCCGAATTTGTCGATCAGATCACAGACTCGAGGAAATCGGATATTACCATCCGCCATCTGCTGCAGATGCGCAGCGGATTACCCTGGGAAGAATCCGATCCGGCACTTTGGGAAAAACTGATCAATGAAGACAATTTGGGGTTATTGGCAGATTATCCGCTGGCCAATGACCCGGGTGCCGGGTTTAATTATTCCAATCTTTCAACGCGATTGCTTGGGGTGATTGTCGAGCGGGCTTGCGACACCGATTTGCATGCTTTTGCCGAAGACACCATCATAGGGCCGATCGGGGGAACCTTGGGCGACTGGGCACGCGACCCTCATGGCTACCATCATCCGGTTCTCGAGGCGACCGCGCGAACGCAGGCCAAATTCGGTTTGCTCTATCTCAATGGCGGTGTTTTTGATGGAAAGCGCATTCTTCCGCAAAATTGGATTGACGCAACGTTTCAAAATTATTCCGATGATGCCTGGGTTACACTGGAGCGAAAGCACCGAGCTGGTCGCTATTTCCGCAATCTTGGATACGGCTATCAATGGTGGCAGGCAGATGTGGGTGACCGACGGGTGAAATTTGCCTGGGGCCATGGCGGCCAGCTGATCGCTCTCGTTGATGATTTGGATATGGTCATTGTTCTGACCGCATATCCTGCATGGCTGGAGCATGGAGCCGAGAACTGGGTTCATGAGCGTGCGCACTTGAACCTTGCTGGCAAGTTTATATCGCTCTTGCCAAAATAACCGCATTCATGAGGCTTGGCCCTAAGGGCGTTTGAAGTTCAGTCGCGCCAGTTCCAGCTTTTCGCGGCAGAAGCAGCCTTCGATATGGTCGTTCACCATACCCATCGCCTGCATGAATGCGTAGACCGTGGTGGGGCCAACAAAGCTCCAGCCGCGCTTTTTGAGGTCTTTCGAAAGGCGTTTTGAGGCCTCAGTTGTCGGGTTGGCCCTTAGTGTCTCCCAGTCCATCCTTTCAGGCCGCTCTTCTGACTTTGGTTCGAATGACCAGAAATATTTGGCTAGCGAGCCGAACTCGTCGCGCAGTTCAATGGCTCTATTAGCGTTGTTGATCGTGGATGTGATCTTTCCCCGGTGGCGGATAATGCCTGCATCGGCAACAAGACGCTCCACGTCTGTGTCATCAAATCTGGCGATCTTCTCGAAGTCAAAATTGGCAAAAGCTGCTCGGAAATTCTCCCGCTTGCGCAGGATAGTGAGCCAGGAGAGACCGGATTGAAAACCTTCCAGGCAGATTTTTTCAAACAGGCGATGGTCGTTATTGACCGGGTATCCCCATTCGTCATCATGATAGGCGAGGTAGTCGGTCAGTTCGCCGGGCCAAGGGCAGCGTGGTTTGCCATCCGCGCCTGTCACTATGCCGTCCGCCGCCATGTCTCTTATCTCCCCGTTTGGGCCTTCAGTATTGATTAACCAAGCATCAAAACGCCCTGTTAACCCTGCTGAAACCTTTATGCGAACTCACGCATTTGAGCGAGTTTTTGTTTACCACTCTCCCAATAGGCTATGTCCACCCGAAATAGGCGAAAAGTAGTGAGTTCCGCCATGTTCAAAAAAAATTTGACCTGCCTGCTTGCAGGCCTGGCATTAACATCCTTTACCGTTGCTGAGGCCGGTGCATCCGACCGTTACCGCCAACGCGCTCCGGTGATGGTTGACAGCAACCTGACCGCGCCATGGGTCAAC
>JBNKQT010000253.1:0-3617 GCA_050297115.1 Ensifer sp.
CAGCCCTGCCCGCCCCGTCGTAGAGATCAAGGCAGCGTTCGAACCAATCTGTAACCGGGTCACCATCGGGCAGCAGTTTGGCAGGCGAGCAGATGCGGGCCCATTGCAACGCACCGAATATGATGTAATCGCTGAAGAGCGGATGCTGACCGCCGATCCACGGCTGGAACTTCAAAGCATGGCGCAGCGGTGTCAGCAAATTCGGGAAAGCCTCGATGGCAGCCGGATGCCCCATTGCGATGTCTTCCAGTGATTTACCGAAGGCCTTTTCGCGCGTGGTGCGGAAATGCGCCTGATCTTCCGGCTCCAGAAGGTTATAGATGTCCATGAGAATGGATTTCGCAATGCCGGCGTGAATAACACTCTGGCTGAAACCCTCAATCAACCGAGCCATGCCCTTGCCACCGTCACCGCCAAAAAGACTGGGGCGGTCCGGGTAGGTTTCATCCAGATAAAGTGCGATATCGAAACTGTCTCGAACGAGCGTGCCGCCATCATTGAGAATGGGCACCGTCTTGGAGCAACCACCTTCAACCTCGGGAATGGCCGTGAAGGGCACAGGCTTCAGGTCGAAATCGAGCCCCTTATGTTTCAGCGACATGATTGTCTTCCACACATGCGGTGAAAATTGTCGTCCGGTGTCGCTGCCACAAAGACCGTAAAGAATTCTGCTCATTCGCCCTCTCCATTCATTCAACTGTCCTAGACAATTAGACACTACGCGAAGAAGGTCCAATCACAAAATTTGATGCGGTGATCTGCTTCCAAATTTGCTTTTGTCGTCGATAATGCAGCGCGAAGGAGACAACTCAGATGCTCGAAACGTTCAAAATGTTTGCCGCCTACAACCGATGGGCCAATGAACTCGTCTATGCCGCCGCTGCAGATTTGCCAAAAGATGCATTTGAAAAGGATGTCGGCGCCTTCTTCAAATCCATGAAGGGCACGCTGAACCACGTCCTTGTTGCCGACCGCATCTGGTTACAGCGCTATACGGGAGCCGGTGACGCGCCTGGTCGTCTGGACGAAACGCTTTTTGAGGATTTCGCGCCGTTGCGCGATGCCCGCATGGCGGAAGATCAACGCATTATCGACTGGATTGACAGGCTGAGCGAGGCGCATATCAGGGGCACATTCACCTACACCCCGATTACCAAGCCGCAAAACCCCGTAACCCAGCGCCTTTCCCCGGCCCTATCGCATTTCTTCAACCACCAGACCCATCACCGGGGGCACGCACATATGATTTTGACCGTGTTGGGCAGGGAAGCTCCGTCTATGGACTTGATTTACTTTCAACGGACAGAGGAAGGACAGGTGTTTCGATGAGACCTCACACCTGCCCGAAATCATCAGGCGCGAAATTGAGGCAAGTATCATCCAGCGATTTCACCAGCGCAAATTCTGTATGCACCTTAGGCAGCTCATAACGGTAGAAATAGCGGCAAGCTCCGAGTTTGCCTTTATAAAAGGCCTCATCGTCACCGCTTGCACGGCCATCGGCAATCGCCTTTTCAGCGACCAGTGCCTGCTTCAACCAGAGCCATGCGATCACCACATGGCCAAAGCTGTTGAGGTAGAGCGTTGCGTTGGCAAGCCCCCGATTGGCATCTTCGCTGGCAATCACCGCCTTTGTGGTTTCGCTCAGCGCGCCCACGGCTTCCTGCAAGGCCGCTGCCTCATTTGAAAGCTCTGTGCCTTCTGTTGCCTTGACGGTTTTGTCGATCTCACCCAGGAGAATTTTCAATGCCAGCCCGTCCTTCATGCGCACCTTGCGGCCCAGAAGGTCGAGACCCTGAATGCCATAGGTGCCTTCGTGGATGGGGTTGAGGCGGTTGTCGCGGTAGTAGCGCTCCACCGGAAATTCGCGGGTGTAACCGTAGCCGCCCAGCACCTGGATCGCCAGTTTGTTGGCTTCAAGGCAATGTTCCGACGGCCAGCTTTTGGCAATGGGGGTGAGGATTTCCAGAAGCAGCGCGATGCCGCCAAGCGTCTCCTTGTCCGTCTCCACCTTCTGCAAATCGGTCAGATAGGCGCAGAAGACCGTTAGCGCCTGCCCACCTTCCACGGCTGCCTTTTGCGCCAGAAGCATGCGGCGAATGTCGGCGTGTTCGATAATTGGCACTTGCGGGGCATTGGGGTCTTTGTCCTGCGGGTGACGGCCTTGCAGGCGTTCGCGGGCATAGTTGAGCGAGAAGAGATAGCCGCCCAGGCCAGCCGTCACCGCTGTGTGGCCAACACCGATACGCGCTTCGTTCATCATGTGGAACATGGCAAACATGCCTTGGCCCTCTTCACCGACAAGCGTGCCGATTGTATCGCCACCGTCGGAGAAATTCAGAAGGCAGTTGGTCGTGCCGCGTTGGCCCAACTTATGGTTCAGCCCACCGAGGCCGATATGGTTCCACTCGCCGACACTGCCATCGTCGTTCACGCGATATTTGGGCACGAGGAACAGTGAAATACCTTTCACCCCCGGGGCGCCACCTGGAATTTTGGCCAGCACCATGTGGACGATGTTTTCAGACATTTCCTGATCACCGCCGGAAATCCACATTTTCGCACCGGAGATTTTAAACGTGCCGTCGCCAAGCGGTTCAGCCTTGCAAGTGATGTCGGAAAGCGAAGAGCCAGCTTGCGGTTCGGAAAGGCACATAGTGCCATACCAGCGGCCTTCCAGCATGGGCGGCATATACTTAGCGATTTGCTCCTCAGAGCCGAAAGCCCGCATCATGTTGGCATTGCCCTGGGTGAGAAATGCGTAATTGGCAATCGGCTGGTTGGCGGTCTGAAAGACACCTCCGGCCAGCAAGTTCACTGCGAAGGGTAGTTGCAGCCCGCCGTCAGCCTCATCAAAAACAGCTGCAAAAAAGCCTGCTTCAGCAAAGGCATCAAGGGCTTCCTTCACACCTTGAATCATCTGCACCTTGCCGTTTTCCATCCAGGGCTCGTTTGCGTCCAGTTCCGCAGCGATCGGCTGGAAATACTTATCGGCAATCGCCTCGGCACTATCCAACATGCCCGAGACCGTCGAACGATCATGGGCAGCATAGCGCGGCGTTTCGAACAGCTTCTCGATTTCCAGAAATTCATAGAGCAGGAAATCGATATTGCGGCGATCAACGATTGTGGACATGAACCCTCCCCGGTTTGTTGGGGACAGGTATGACCTGAATTGCGATATTGTTCAAGGGTGAACTATTATCATTGCAATACCGAAGCCAGGGTTGATCGCCAGTTGATAAGAAGATCGTTGGGCGAACTTCAACAGGAAGCAGCCTCAACACCCATCTCTACGCGCGTTTTGAGCGCCTGGTTCATCCGATTGTAACCTTCTTCGATACCATCAAGTTTTGCAAAGCCTACAAAAATGCCCGCAAAGGTTTCGCGCTGGACCAGACGGGTACAGCCTTTTCCACTGGAATGCAGTTCGAAAACATGCACCCCCTTGAAGAGACCGGGAATGCCGCCACCCCAGTCCAACCGCTTGTTTGGGATGACGGTAATGACATGGGGTTTTATCTTAACGATGGTGCCGTCCGGTTTGCTCAATTCCACCCTCAGGCTGGAGCCTTTGACCAAGTCTCCTTCCACACGGACATGATAAGGATTCCACT
>JBNKQT010000254.1:0-8486 GCA_050297115.1 Ensifer sp.
GCTGGCTCTGCCAACGCCGAAATAGCGGCAGGCTTTCACCACACTGCCAATTTCTTCAGCATATTTGAGGATACGTAATTTGTGGAAAGCTTCCCGTCTGGGCTTCATCATGATGTCCATCCTTGAAATTGAAACAGAATAACAAGGATGTCTCGCAGGTCTCTACATTTCTACAGGAAGTCGATCTTCGCGTTGCTGGCATTCCAAATCAAAGTTCTTCCGGGTTCATCGGCTGAGTTTATCGGGATGCACTCACCTGTGACCGCAACCAAGGAAGCAGAAAAATAGCTCAGGCATTCAAAGCCAAAATCCAATTGACGTCCGCGCGTGTTTTTAATAAATAAAGAACCACGAATAAGCCAACTGGCCTTTGGAGACATCCCGAGAATATGAAAGCACTCCTCTGTGTTAAACCCGGAAAACTTGAGCTTGCCGAACGCGAACGCCCTTCACAACAGGAAGGCTTCGTCCGTATCCGGATCGCAAGCATTGGAATATGCGGGACGGACTATCATATCTATGGCGGCAAGCAGCCGTATTTGAGCTATCCGCGCGTCATGGGTCACGAGCTTTCCGGCTATGCCTTGAACGCATCTTTCGATGGACGCATCTCCAAAGATGAGCTGGTTGTTGTGAACCCTTATATCACCTGCGGAAAGTGCCATGCCTGCAGTATAGGAAAACCGAATTGCTGCGAGCAGATCGCAGTCCTTGGCGTTCACACCGATGGCGGCATGTGCGAGGAAATCGCGGTGCCCGAAGAAAACGTCTATAAGGCCGACGGTTTGTCTGAAGAAGCTGCCGCGATGGTCGAGTTTCTGGCAATCGGTGCACATGGTGTTGCCCGGTCGCGAATTGGCGCAAACGCCTCTGTCCTGGTGGTCGGCGCAGGCCCGATTGGAATTTCAGCGGCCATATTCGCAAAGATTGCTGGCGCAAATGTCACTTTGATGGATACATCTGCCCAAAGGCTGGATCTCGCAAGGAAGGCCGTTGGCGGGATAACCGCTCATTTGCCTGAAGATATGCCGACAGCAACTTATGAAACCGTTTTTGACGCGACCGGCAATATCAATGCCATGAATGCAGGACTGAAGTGGCTGGCGCATGGGGGAACCTACACCCTGCTCTCTGTCGTCAAGGATGATCTATCTTTCCCTGATCCTGAATTTCACAAACGCGAGACAACGCTGCTTTCCAGCCGCAATGCCCTGAAGGCCGATTTTGAGCATGTCATGGCTTCGATCCGCGACAACAAAGTGCCGATTGAGGCGCTGGCCACACACAGGACAAGCTTTGAAGATGCCGTTCAGAATTTGCCTGAATGGTCGCGTGACCGGGACAATGTGATCAAGGCAATCATAAAGGTTTGAGCCCGTGACGGACATTCTGCAATTCGGCACAAGCCGGTTTCTTCAGGCCCACGCAGACCTTTTTTTCTCAGAATCGACAGAGCCCCGCCAGGTCACGGTTGTTCAGTCCTCCGGCGATCCCGCACGGCAAAAACGTCTGGCAGCGCTCGCAAATCCGGCAGGCTATCCTGTGCATATTCGCGGTCTTGTGGGCGGTCAGGAGATTGATGAGGTCCGCACGGTCACGTCCGTCAAGCGCACACTTTCAACAGCGACCGATTGGACCGCCGTGCAGGCTGCCGTAAACGAGGCAAAAGTCATCATCTCCAACACGGCAGACAACGGCTTTCTGCCGCGCCCTGCCGATGGCGAAGCAATTGCCAGTCAGGATATGAGCTATCCAGCCAAGCTCTACCATCTCTTGGTCGGGCGTTTTGAGGCGGGTGCAGGCCCCGTCTTGATCATGCCAACGGAACTGATTTCAAATAACGGAAACGTTTTGAAGGCACGCATTCTGGAAATCGCCCAACAACAAGGCGCGAGCGATCCGCTTCTTGCATGGCTCAACAGCCTGCCGTTTGCCAACAGCCTTGTTGACCGTATTGTCTCCGAGGCGCTTGAACCTGCAGGTGCGGTGGCTGAACCTTATGCGCTCTGGGCGATTGAAAAAGCGCCGGGCGTTAGCGCACCCTGCCCGCATCCATGCATACAGATGGTTGATGACCTTGAGTCCGTCGCACGACTGAAACTGCATATCCTCAATCTCGGCCACACCGTGCTTGCTGAGCTTTGGCGCAGTGCCGGCTCACCGGCTGACGCTCTGGTGCGTGAAGCCATTCACGGACCGGATGGAAAAACGCTTGCAGACATTTGGGACAATGAGGTGCTGCCGTGTTTTGCCAGCCGGGGCATGCGTGCCGAGGCTGAAAAATATATGGACGTCACGCTGGAAAGGTTCAAAAATCCATTTCTTGATCACCGCCTGTCCGAGATCGCCAACAACCATCAGCAGAAGATTGAACGGCGCATTGGCGCGCTTATTGATTGGGCAGGCAAGCGGGATTCAGCAGACATGACGCGCCTGAAGCATATACTTGCAAAAGCGCAGCCGTAATTAAGTACAGATTGAGGAAGCAGCATGCGGGACGATACTGTCTTCAAGCGGGCATTCAACGATATGATCGATCTGCTTTCAGAGTTTGCTGACGGCGACGAAATGCCGTCGGAAAAGGACCTTGCCGCGCGCTTGCGGGTAAGCCGGACAACGGTTCGAAAAGTGCTTTCATCCTTTGCTGAATCCGGCCTGTTGAGCCCGGATCCACCGCGCCGCAAGCTGAAAGCGAAATCTGCCACCGCCGTCCCCTTTCCCATAGAAGAGACCGTTCCCCAATCTGTTCAGGTCGAGGCCAAGTTCATGCAGTGGATGCTGCTGGACGATACGCGCCCGGGCACCATGGTCGGTGAATTGGAGCTTGCCCGCAAATTTGGCGTGGCGACAACGGTTATCCGTGAATTCCTGAACCGCTTCGAGCGCTTTGGCCTGATAGAAAAACGCACCAATACAGGCTGGATTTTCAAAGGATTCACCAGCAAATTTGCCGATGAACTTTTTGAAGTGCGTGAAATGTTCGAATTGCGCTCGGCCCGGCACTTTGCCACCCTGCCGACCGACGCACCGATCTGGCGGGAACTTTCCGCCATTCGCGATGAACACGTGGCATTGCTTGCCAATATCAAAACGCGGTTTCACGACTTTTCCGAGCTGGACAGCCGATTTCATTTGCTGATCAACTCGGCATCGCCCAACCGGTTCGTCGACAGTTTCTATGACATCCTGACGCTCATTTTCCATTACCATTATCAATGGAAAAAACATGACGAGGCTGAGAGAAACGAAGCGGCAATCCACGAGCATCTTGCCTATATTGACGCTCTGCAAAGTCAGGATCTGGAAGAAGTAGAGGCTGCCTGCCGAACACATCTCGCTTCTGCCAGACAGACATTGATGCTATCTGCAAGCCTGCGCAGAGGGTGAGAGCTAGGCAGTCATCAGATCCTGTAGGCGCGCCTGGCATTACCGCCGAAAATGGCCTCCCGTTCAGCGTAAGAAAGCTTTGCCAGCAATGCCTCGCTGGTCTCCACCCAGCGCTCATAGGATGAGGCGAGCGTGCAAACCGGCCAGTCGCTGCCCCAGATCAGCCTGTCAGCACCAAAGGCTGAAAGCAGGTGGTCGACATAGGGCTTGATGTCATCAAGCGTCCATGTGGGGGCAGCCTCGGTTACCAGACCCGACATTTTGCAAAAGGCCGCAGAACTCTCGGCAATTTCCAGAATATCCTCGGCCCATTCATCAAATGCGCCCGCTGCAATTTGCGGCTTCGATCCGTGGTCAATCACCACACGCATATCAGGATAGCGTGCGAGCAACGTTTTCAGGTTTTTCAAATGACGTGGGAATGTGAGTGCATCGAAAGTGAGACCTGCCTCAATGAGCGCACGAAAAGCCGCATCAAGGTCCGGTTTCAGCATCCAGTCATCGTCGGTGATGTCCTGTATCATCGGGCGAAGACCGACAAATTTTGGATGCGCGCTCAGGCGGGCAATCTCTGTGCCCGCATCAGCACTCTCAAAATCCACCCAGCCGACAACACCTTTGATAAAGTCATTACGGTCTGCGAGCTCCAACATGTAATCCGTCTCGGCGACGCTCGGGGCTGCCTGCACCAGCACAGTGCCCACAATGCCTGCCTTGTCCAAGAGGGGTGCGAGGTCCGACGGCTGAAAATCGCGATATATCGATCCGCAAGCCGGTGTCAGCCAACCATAATCGGTGCGCTCCAGCGTCCAGAAATGCTGATGGGCATCAATTCTCATGCTCATGCACCGCCTGGAACCGGCGCATCGGCGCGAATGAGGTCTTCTGTTTTCAGGTCTAACCAGAAGGCTGCTGGAATTTCAGCCTCCAGCAGGGCCGCATTGGACTTCAGCTGCTTTGCATTTACCGCGCCGGGAATAACCGTTTTGACAGAGGAATGCCCGAATACAAATTGCAGTGCCGCCGCAATCAACTGGACGCCGTGGGCTGCACACACAGCCTCAAGCTTGCTCACATGTTGCATAACAGACTCAGGCGCAGGGGCATAATTATACATGGCACCCTCCACCGCGCCCGTTGCCAGAATGCCTGAATTATACGGTCCGCCCAGAATGATCCCGACATCGCGCTTTTCACAAAGCGGCAGAAAGCTGTCGAGCGCCTCCTGTTCCAGCAGTGTGTAGCGACCGGCGAGAAGAAAACAGTCGAAATCGCCCAACCCCAGCAGCTTTTCACAGACCTGCCACTCGTTGACACCGGCACCGATTGCCGAAATCTCACCGGCATCGCGAAGCTCGGTCAATGCGCGAAAGCCGCCGCCATCAAAAAGCTCGCGAACTTTCGCGTCGCTGGCTTCTTGCGAGCCTTGCGAAAAGACACAAACATCGTGGACCAGCAAAATGTCGGCATGGTCCGTCTTGAGGCGTGTCTTGCTCGCCTCATAGCTCTTCATTACGCCATCATAAGTGTAATCGAACACGATGCGACGCTGCGGCACGTCGACAAAAGCCTCAGGCGTTACCTCATGCGGCTCACAGTCGAAAAGCAGACGGCCAACCTTGGTGGAAAGGACGATATTGTCTCGACCAATTTTTTCCAATGCCGTTGCAACCCGCTCTTCGGCGCGACCAAGACCATATTGGGGGGCTGTATCGATATATCGAATTCCAGCCTCATAGGCGGAAAGCAGAGCCGCTTGGGCATCCTCGTCGGATACCTTCCGGTAAAGGTTGCCGAGTGGTGCCGTGCCAAACCCCATACGGGTGAGATTGACCGGCTGTTTCGTGCGACTGTTAAGCCGTATTTTGTCGTCAAGTCTCATAAGAAATCATTCCTGATGCCAGCCTTAGCGGGATTTGAAATATTGCGGATATTGCGCTGCGAGCGGCGCAAAGCGGTTCGGCAACTGAGAAAGGTGGAAGCTCACCGCATTTTGTGCAGCATCGGCATCCTTGGCCTTAACGGCATCCAGAATTGCACGATGTTCTTCCAGCGCGTTTTTGGACCGTCCCGTCTCAGGCAGAAGAAGAATACGCGTTCTTTTCAATTTCAGTGAAATAGTGCCCACCGTAGCGGCAAGCGCCGGGTAGCCTGTAAATTCCATAAGCAGCGCATGAAATTCTTCATCTGCGTTATAGAAACCTTGGTGATCGCCATCTTCCAAAAGGAGTTGCTGAAGTCGCACGTTACGCGTCAGCTGCGCCAGTTGGTCTACCGTATGGTCGACAGCCACTTTAGCAACCGCTGCTTTTTCAAGCGCTTCTCGTAAAAAAGCGGCTTCATGCAGTTCATCAACAGAAAAAGGTGTAACACGTGTCCCCGACTGCGGAACAACATCCACTAGCCCGTCGGCGGCAAGACGCGCAATCGCCTCAGAAACCGGCTGGCGCGAAACCCCCAGCTCCTTGCAGATGCTGCTCTTTCGCAAAATGGCGCCCGGAAGCAAGCCCATTGTGAGAATGGCTTCCTGCAATGTCTGATAAACGCGTTGAGATAGCGCGCCCGACAAATCTGTAATGCTGGTCAATCCCAGCGTTTCCACCTCAACAGCCGTTTCCATATTCCCTCCACGTCGACTAACATGTTAGTTGACAACCGATCAAAGTCAAGTTAGATCGAAAGCAATCCTCATCGAAATAGATGAGATTTGGGAGGACACGCAATATGGCCGCAACTGCGAAAGCAATTCGCTTGCAGAAAGACGACAATGTCGTCATCGCGTTGTGTGACCTTGCAGCCGGCGACAGGATCGAGCATCTGGACTCGCCGCTTCCAGCAGCCGTTCCCCGCGCCCATAAAATTGCAATCCGGCCCATTGCCAAAGGCGAATACATTTACCGCTACGGCCAGATTATTGGCGAAGCGAAAGCCGACATTGCGCCAGGCGACCATGTTCACGTGAACAATCTTGGCATGGGTGCGCATACGCAGGATTACAGCTACGCCTCTCAGGCGACACCGCTTGCCCCCGCCGCTGAAGAACGCACCTTTATGGGCTATCACCGCGCTGATGGCAAAGTGGGTACGCGCAACTATCTCGGCATTCTAACAACGGTTAACTGTTCCGGCTCGGTTGCCAATTTCATTGCCGAAGCGGTTGAGAAAAGCGGCTTCCTTGACAATTACCCCAATATTGATGGCGTCGTGCCGATCGCCCATTCGACTGGTTGCGGCATGTCGGGCGTTGGCGAGGGTTATGCCACCCTCTTCCGCACGCTGTCTGGCTACGCACACAACCCGAATTTCGGCGGCATCCTGCTGCTCGGGCTAGGATGCGAGGTCATGCAAATCCCTGAACTTCTGAAAGGCCGAAAGCTCCGCGGGGATAGCGCGCTTCAGTACATGACCATTCAGCAGGAAGGCGGAACCAGGAAAGCCGTTGAGCGCGGCCTTGAAGCGCTACGCAATGTCGCTGCTATCGCCAATCAGGCAACCCGCCAGCCCGCACCAGTGAGCGAAATCATGATCGGCATGCAGTGCGGCGGTTCCGATGGCTATTCCGGCATCACCGCCAATCCGGCATTGGGCTTTGCCTCTGATTTGCTTGTGCAGCATGGCGGCACGACGATCCTGTCGGAGACTTCCGAAATTTATGGTGCAGAACACCTCCTGACCCGGCGTGCGGAAACAAAAGAGGTAGGCGAAAAGCTGATCGAACGCATTCGCTGGTGGGAAGACTATACAGCCCGAAACGGTGGAGAGATGGACAACAACCCATCCCCCGGCAACAAGCATGGTGGACTGACCACGATTTTGGAAAAGTCGCTTGGCGCAGTCGCCAAGGGCGGCACGGCCCCGCTGACTGACGTTTATAAATACGGTGAAGTGATCGACAAGAAGGGCTTTGTTTTCATGGACAGCCCCGGCTTTGACCCCGCATCCGTTACCGGACAGGTCGCCTCGGGTGCAAACATGATTGTGTTCACGACCGGACGCGGTTCCGTCTCCGGCTACAAACCCACGCCCTGCATCAAACTGGCAACCAATTCCGAGATGTATGCGCGGCTTTCTGACGACATGGATATGAACTGCGGCGACATCGTTACCGATGGCGTTTCGATTGAGGACAAAGGACGCGAACTGTTCGAACTGATTATCCGAATTGCGTCCGGCGAGAAAACCAAGAGTGAGGAGCTCGGCTTTGGTGGTGTGGAGTTCGTACCGTGGCAGATAGGCGCGGTCATGTAACTCAGCACTTTTTTTCGGGGAGGGAAAATATGCGCCTTGAAGGCAAGACTATTTTGATCACGGCAGCCGCTCAGGGCATGGGGCGTGCATCTGCGCTGGCATGCGCTGCAGAAGGTGCAAACGTCATCGCCACTGATATCAATATTGAAGCTCTTGAGGCACTCAAGGGCGAAGAGCCGCGCATAGACATCCACCTTCTGGACGTCATGCAGGTTGCAGATATTGATGCCCTGGCACAAAAGCTGCCAGCGCTCGACGGCCTCTTTAATTGTGCAGGCTTTGTGCATAACGGCACAGTGCTCGACATCAGTGAAGCGGACTGGACATTCTCATTCGATCTCAATGTGACCTCCATGGTGCGCATGTGCCGGGCATTTCTGCCGGGCATGCTGCAAAAAGCTGGCGAAACGGGCACGGCCTCCATTCTCAACATGGCGTCCATGGCATCCTCTATCAAAGGTTTCTCGAACCGCGCTGCTTACGGCACAACCAAGGCTGCCGTGATCGGACTGACGAAAGCAATTGCAGCCGACTTTGTAAAACAGGGTGTGCGCTGCAACGCGCTTTGTCCCGGCACCGTCGACACGCCATCCCTGCGTGGCCGCATAGCCTCTGCCGCAGACCCGGTGCAGGCAGAAAAGGATTTTGTTGCGCGCCAACCGATGGGTCGCTTGGCCACGGTCGAAGATATTACGCCGATTGTCGTCTACCTGCTTTCCGATGAAAGCCGCTTTGTCACCGGCCAGTCCATGCTCGTGGATGGCGGCGTGACGATTTGAACGTCGGGCACGAAGGGAGGGGCAAATGAACACAATTGTAGAAATGAAAGCGATCGATAAACGCTTTCCCGG
>JBNKQT010000255.1:0-3677 GCA_050297115.1 Ensifer sp.
AAGGAGCAGCGCAAGGTCGATCCATTCATCGTTTATGCTATGGCTGCTGCCGATATGGCGCTGGATGATGCCAACTGGCACCCTCAAACAGATGATGATCAATGCGAAACCGGCGTCCTTATCGGCTCCGGCATTGGCGGCATCGAAGGTATTGTCGAAGCGGGCTATACATTGCGTGATAAGGGCCCACGCCGTGTATCACCGTTCTTCATTCCCGGTCGTTTGATCAACCTGGCCTCCGGTCAGGTGTCCATCCGCCACAAATTGCGCGGGCCAAACCACTCCGTGGTGACCGCTTGTTCCACAGGCGCGCACGCCATTGGCGACGCTTCCCGCCTCATTGCGCTGGGCGATGCTGAAGTCATGGTCGCTGGTGGCACAGAATCGCCAGTCAGCCGCATTTCTCTTGCCGGTTTTGCGGCCTGTAAAGCACTTTCCACCGCCTACAATGACACGCCCGAAAAGGCCTCACGTCCCTATGACCGCGACCGCGACGGTTTCGTCATGGGCGAGGGCGCAGGCATTGTTGTTCTGGAAGAGCTGGAACACGCCAAGGCGCGCGGTGCCAAGATCTATGCTGAAGTAGTTGGCTACGGTCTTTCCGGTGATGCCTACCACATCACAGCCCCGTCTGAGGATGGCGAAGGCGCCCATCGCTGCATGACTATGGCTTTGAAGCGTGCAGGTCTCACGGCTGCTGACGTTGACTATATCAACGCCCACGGCACCTCCACCATGGCCGATACGATTGAGCTTGGTGCGGTCGAACGCCTCGTTGGCGAACATGCGTCCAAGGTTTCCATGTCGTCGACGAAATCCGCAACCGGCCACCTCTTGGGTGCCGCAGGTGCTATTGAGGCGATTTTCTCGACATTGGCAATCCGCGACAACATCGCTCCGCCAACATTGAATCTCGATAATCCTGATGTTGAGACGGCTATTGATCTCGTTCCGCACAAGCCGCGTGAGCGTGAAATCAATGTGGCCTTGTCCAACTCATTTGGCTTTGGCGGCACAAATGCGTCGCTGGTGTTGAAACGTTATAGCGGCGACTAATCGTCGGCACTGGCCGCTGCCAGTCCCGATTTCGCCGCATTAACGCATAAAAAGGGGCTTGGAACCGCTATTGGTCAGGTTGTCTTCTGGCGGCTTGGCGGTGCGGCTGGGCTCTTGAAATTGAGGAAAGACGTTGAGCGAGACGAACGAAAAAGACAAAAAGCCGGAACAGGAAAACGGCTCTTCCCGCCCAATCATTCCGGTATCTGCCAAGGAAGCACTGCGCCCCGAACGTGTGCCGCAACCGCCAGCGCGGTCCCGCAAATCGCGCAGCCAGCTGATGATTTTCCTCAACTTCGTCATGACGTTGGTCGTCTTGATCACGCTCGCGGGTGGCGGCGTGGCATACTACGCGCTGTCGCAGTTCTCCGAATCGGGGCCAACACAGGTCAATCGCAACTTCCTTGTCCGGCAGGGCTGGGGCTTTGGTGAGATTGCTGCCAATCTGGAGCGGCAGGGAATCGTCACTGATGCGCGTATTTTCCGATATGTTTCAAAGGCCTACCTGAAAGGGGAGAGCCTGAAAGCAGGCGAATACGAAATCAAGGCGCATGCCAGCATGCGTGAGGTTGCCGATATCATCGCTTCGGGCAAATCAATCCTCTATTCCGTGACCATTCCCGAAGGCCTCACCAGCAAGCAGATTTTTGCCCGACTCGGTGCAGAAGAACTTCTGGACGGCGAACTGCCGGGTGAGTTGCCGCCCGAAGGCAGCCTGCGTCCCGAAACATACAAGTTTACGCGCGGCACAACTCGCGGCGAGATCGTGGCGCAGATGTCAAAGGCGCAGTCCGACCTGGTGGAGGCTATCTGGGCCAGGCGCGAAGACGGTTTGCCGGTTGAGACCAAGGAAGAATTTGTCACTCTTGCTTCCATTGTTGAGAAGGAGACAGGGCGGGCGGATGAACGCTCTCGTGTGGCCGCTGTTTTCATCAACCGCCTCAAAAAGGGAATGCGCCTGCAGTCAGACCCGACAATTATCTACGGGCTCTTTGGAGGAGATGGAAAACCTTCAGACCGGCCGATTTATCAATCGGACCTGAAAAAGGAAACGCCATACAACACCTATATCATCGACGGCTTGCCGCCGGGGCCCATTGCCAATCCGGGCAGAGCGTCTCTGGAAGCCGTTGCCAATCCATCGCATACCGAGGACCTTTACTTTGTTGCCGATGGTAGTGGCGGTCACGTGTTTTCCAGAACCCTTGAAGAACACAATGCCAATGTGCAGCGCTGGCGCAGGGTGGAGGCGGAACGCAAGGCCGCTGAAGGTAGCGAAAATCAATAAAATTGGCCGCGGGCGAGGGGTTTTCCTGCCAATCGCATGGCACCATTGGCCCTCAGCGGTCAAAGAGATGGATTAGCTTCAAGGAATCGGTTTATGCTGTCTGCGTAGGCGATGGGCCTTTGGTCCACGTGGTTATGCCGCAGATGAGCATTGTTTCAGGGGACGACAATGGCATTGCAATCGATGACCGGCTTTGCCCGGTCGGAGGGGACCAGCGGTCGATATCGCTGGGTTTGGGAACTGCGCTCTGTCAACGGCAAAGGGCTGGATGTTCGGCTGCGCCTGCCGCCCGGCATGGAAAGTCTAGAGATCGAAAGCCGCAAATTGCTTTCTGCCGCTTTCAGTCGCGGCAACCTGCAGGTCAGTCTGACCTTTTCCATTCTTGAAGAAAAAGTCGAGGCGGTCGTCAACGAGAATGCGCTGGCCGCTCTTCTCGCCTTGAAGGAAAAGCTCGCCGACAAGATCGACCCCGCACCTTTGAAATTCGACACACTGCTGATGACCCGTGGTGTCGTGGACTTGAAAGAGCCCGAAGAAGCCGAAGATATTATTGAAGCGCGCAACCGTGACATTCTGAAAGGTCTCGACAGCGCCATCACAGCGATGGGCGATATGCGGGCGCGTGAAGGCGAGGCGCTTCGCGATGTGTTGCTTGCCAATGTGGCAGGCATAGAGGCGCTGGCATTGAAGGTGGAAACCGACCCCTCGCGTTCACCTGAAGAGATCGCACAGCGTCTAAGCCGCCAGGTGGACGTCCTGTTGGCAGAGTCCTTAGGGCTGGACCGCGAGAGACTCTACGCAGAAGCGGCAATTTTGGCTGCAAAGTCTGATTTGCGCGAAGAAATAGACCGCCTGAAGGCGCACGTCACCGCGGCCCGTGAACTGCTCGCTGCGGGTGGCCCGATTGGCCGCAAGCTCGATTTTCTGGCACAGGAATTTAACCGCGAAACCAATACGATTTGTTCCAAATCCAATGCTATTGCGGTAACGAATGCCGGGTTGGAACTCAAAGTGATTATCGACCAGTTTCGCGAACAGGTTCAAAATTTGGAATAGGAAAGACAATGGCTGAAAATGATGAACAGGAGGCAGCCGTTGAGCGCCGGGGTTTGATGGTCGTGATTTCCTCGCCCTCGGGGGCTGGAAAGTCGACCATTTCAAGAAACCTGCTGGAAACCGACCGAAACCTTGAAATGTCTGTGAGTGTGACGACGCGTGCCAAGCGCGGTAGCGAGATTGATGGGGTGCATTATCACTTCACCTCAGAACGGCAGTTTCATGCCATGCGTGAGCGTGGTGATTTGCTGGAATGGGCAGAGGTTCACTCGAATTT
>JBNKQT010000256.1:0-4746 GCA_050297115.1 Ensifer sp.
CTGATGCTGCCCTCACCCGTATCATGCGCGAAGCCGCCCGCAGCAGCCCCCTTGTTCAGCGCCATAATCGCATTCGCACTCAGCGCGCCAAAACTCATGGCCGAAACATTGAAGATCGACATCGAATAAGGCTGCGAACACTGCTCATTGCCAACCAATGTGCGAAACCCCTTCGGGTCAGGCACCGGAACCGTCTTCACCGAATGCCCGATAAATTCGTGGCCCGTGGCATAAGTGTCCAGAATAGTACCAAACGGCCGCTGGTCCGCCTGATTTTTCGAACGCGCATAGACCACCGAACGCATCGCACGCGAAAAGGGCAATTCCTCCTGCTCCGTCTCAAACAGGTATTGCCTCAGTTCCGGCCGCACGGATTCAATCAGATAACGCGCATGCCCGATCACCGGATAGTTCCGCGTAATCGCATGCTTGTGCTGCATCACATCATAAACGCCCACAAGCGTCAGAAAGCCAAAAGCCACAAAGGCAATATCACCAAGCAGATAGCCGACAAAGGGAATGGAAATGAGAAAACCAAGGATAGATAACGCGAATACCGCGTAACGGATGAAGACAGACGAATTGAGGAATACGTTCACTTTGACACAGCCCTTTTCATGTTTGGCCCACGAATTACCGCCCATACTCGTTAAAAAATCATCTAAACCGCGAATCCCGGCATCCTTAAATCTAGGTGAGAACACTCCAAAACGTGGAAAAAACAGCAATCCATTCCAAACATTTCAAACACTTAACCACTTTTCTATCCCCGCTTCACACACCGGGCGCATAATACCCTCGTCCCGCACGGATACACCGTCAGGCGTGACGGCGAGCGGGGCCGGTTCTGGTGTTGGAGAAACGACGTAAGTCTCCTTCATCAGGCCCGTAAGACATGCATCCCCCTTGGGAAGGGCCCGAAAGGCCACACCAAACGACCCTCGGCGTGACGGTAAGCTCACACAACCATCTCAAAAGGATGGGCAGCGATGCTGACTTTGCGGGAAAAACTGCCGAAGTCGGGGCGCTTTGTGCGCTACCATTACTAACCAAATGAGGCGCACAAAACGCCCCATCCAATCCCACATGGGATTGCGACAGGAGAATGAGGCAAACCCCGGAAGCAAACGCTTGCCGGGCCAAAGGTACTGACAATGAGAAGACGGCGCGCGCAGCAGCGCTACCTCTCCCCTGGCGGGAGAGGGCGTGAAAACCTGGGCTGGCCCAAAGGCCAAGTCTTGGTTTTATTGGTGAGGGGGTCCATAAATTGCCCCCACAACAATCCTCTCACCAGCGCCCGGAACCAAAAAGCATATGCAGCCTGCGCTGACGTGTGAACGGGTCCACCGGCTCCGGCTTTTCCAGGTGGTTCATCAATCGGAGCGCAAAAAACACAGCAACACCCGCGAAAATCACGCCGCCAATCGCCTGCCCCAAAAGCACACCCGGCGCACCCAACAATGCCGATCCTGCAAATACCAGCGGCCAGGTGCCAAGCGTGTTGCGGCCCCAGTTGATCCAGGTCGAATACATCGGATGACCCAGATTATTGAAGCTCGCATTACCAACAAAGATCACACCATTGAAGAAATAGAGTGCGGCCAGCGGCCCACAAAAGAGGTAAATCAGTTCAAGAGTCAGGCCGCTCGCATCGAAAAGGGCACCAATGGGCGCACGGGCAAAATACAAAACAGCCGTAATCAACACTGTGTAGAGCGCCACGAATTTGATCCCGGCCACAAAAGCACCCTTCACCCGATCAAACTGGGACGCTCCGAAATTCTGTCCAACGATGGGGCCAATAGCACCCGAAAGCGCAAACACGACAGCAAAAGCCATCGGCATCAACCGCCCCACCACCGCCATCCCGGCAACGGCGTCCGCACCATAATGCGCAATCTCCCGCGTCACCACGGCCTGGCCCACAGGTGTTGCCACATTGGTCAGGATTGCTGGCATCGCAATTGCAAAAACAGAACGAAAATCACGCAGCAAGAGCCCGAAGGAAGGAGCCGTGAAACCCTTGTGAATGCGAATTGCAGACCACAATGCAAATCCCGCCATACTGAGCCGTGCAAGTGCCGAGGCGATTGCCGCGCCATCCAGATCAAGCCCGAAGGTAAAGATAAACAGCGGATCGAGAACCGCATTCACCGCCCCGCCAATCAGCGTCGTATACATCGAGCGCTTGGCGTCACCCCGCGCGCGCAACACAGCCGCTGCCGTCATGGCAATAGCCATCACCGGCATGGTCGGCAGAATGATCGACACATAGCGGATCGCCAGCCGGTGGGTTTCGCCCTCAGCGCCCAAAAATGTCATCAGTTCCGGCAGGAACTGGAACAGAATGGTTGGAACAACAATGCCAATCAGCGCCGCAAAACTCGCGACACTGGTGGCATATTCCCTCGCGGTCTCCTGCTTGCCGCCGCCAACAGCGCGGGCGACAAGCGAGCCTGCCGCAATCGAAAGCCCGATCACAATCGAATTGGTGAAAAACAAAAGTGCCCCGGCATAGCCAACAGCCGCCGCCAGTGCCTCATTGCCAAGCATGGAGATGAAAACCATGTCCACAAAATCCACGGCGAACACCGCCGCCAACCCCACACTGGCGGTAAAAGACATCACCGACACATGGCGCATCAAGCTGCCCTGAAGAAAAACAGCGCCGTTCTGGCTCATGTGAAAGACCTACTCTTCAATATCGTTTTGCGAGTCAGCATCACGCTCACCGGGCGGCATCCAGGCTCGCGCACTCTGATCGGACAAGTCCGGGTCGCTGCCCAGCAATTGAGCCCGCTGGCGTGCAACAAGCTCTCGCCCTTTTTCCACATAGGCCTTGTTTTCCGTCACCGGAATATCGGGATCATAAAGCCGCGCCATTTCAACCAGCCCTTTGCGATCATCACGCACAAAATCGCGCGATTTTTGCTCAGCCTGAAATGCATGCATGCCAAGCGCCTCCCATGCAGAACGACCCGCACGCACGGCACTGTCAAACGTATCGCGTATAATATCCCGGCAACCCGCCGCATAGAGGTCATAAACATGGTTGCGATCATGTGCACGGGCAACGATATAAACGTTCGGATGGTTCTTGTTCACATATCGAACAAGCTCAGTGGCCTTTTCCTTGTCGTCAACGGCAACAACAAGCATGCGAGCCTTTGCAATGCCCGCAGAATGCAGCAGATCAGGCCGCGTTGCGTCGCCGAAAAACACCTTGATGCCAAAGGTGCGCAGCATCTCCAACTGAGCAGAACTATAGTCCAGCACCACAGTCTTGTAGCCCGCAGAAAGCAACATGCGATTGACAATTCCGCCCCAGCGGCCATGCCCTGCAACGATGATTTCGCCTTCTTCGTCTATCTCGTCTGCCGCACGCTCTCCATTACCCGCATAGCGCGGCGCAATCACCCGGTCATAGAGAATGAACAAGGCAGGCGTAAGCAACATCGTCGATGCCACAACAAGCAACAGGATTTCCGAAAGATCCCTCGGGATAACGTTGTTGGCCACCGTAAACGACAACAGCACAAAGCCGAATTCACCGGCCTGCGCCAGCCCCAAACCAAACAGCCACTTATCAGAGCCGCGCAATTTGAAAATGCGTGCAAGGACAAGAAGCACGATCGCTTTGAGAAGGAGCAGACCAACCGTCAGCCCCAGAATAAGCAGGAGATTTTCACCGAGAAGCGCGAAATTGATACCTGCGCCAACCGTTATGAAAAAGAGCCCAAGCAACAGCCCGCGAAACGGATCGATATCACTTTCAAGCTCATGACGGTATTCGCTGTTGGCGAGAACCACACCCGCCAGAAACGTCCCGAGTGCTGGCGAAAGCCCCACAAGGCTCATCAAGAGCGCAATGCCGATAACAAAGAAAAGCGCCGTGGCAGTGAAGAGCTCGCGCAATTCGGCCACCGCAATAAAGCGGAAAAGCGGTCGGGTGAGATAAATGCCACCCAGCACAACAGCCGCTATCGCACCCAAGGTCACCAGCGCTGTCTGCCAACCATTCAACCCGGCCACAAGACTGATTGCAGCCTCATGTCCGCCTTCGCCACTATGTGCAGCACCGTGGCTTGCCGCCTCAATCAGTTCCGGCATCGCCAAAAGAGGAATGAAGGCCAGCATGGGGATAACCGCAATGTCCTGAAACAGCAGCACCGAGAAGCTCGATTGCCCGCCATCGCTGCGCATCAGTCCTTTTTCATTCAAAGTCTGCAGAACAATCGCAGTGGACGAGAGCGAGAAAACCATGCCAATCGTCAACGCCACCGTCCATGGCTGGCCAAATGCCATGGCAACAGCCATCACCGCCAGAGATGTACCCACAACCTGCAGACCGCCAAGACCAAGCAGCTTGTTGCGCATGGCCCAAAGCATGCGCGGCTCCAGTTCCAGCCCAACGAGAAACAGCATCATCACAACGCCAAATTCGGCAAAATGCTGAATCTCGACCACATCAATGCCGAGCGTGGACAAAAGCGGGCTGATAACAATACCCGCCACAAGATAGCCGAGTACCGAACCAAGCCCCAGTTTGGAGGCTATAGGAACCGCAACCACACCGGCAGCAAGGAATATGAAGGCAAGCAGCAGAAAACCGGTCATGCGCTGGCTCCTTCCAAAATCGGCAGGTTGGCGAAGTTCATGGTCTCCATGCCTTCGGCGCGCTCAAAATCAAATTTGTCATCGCGGACTGCGGTCAAAAGCCGAACGAAACCCTCTACATGCGGCTGG
>JBNKQT010000257.1:0-4556 GCA_050297115.1 Ensifer sp.
GGCTCGGGAAAATCAACCTGCGCGCGCGCCATTGTCGGTCTTGCGCCGGTGAGCCAGGGGCAGATCCTGTTCGAGGGAACCGATCTTAACGCGCTGAGAGAGAGCCGTCGCCGCTCGCTGCGGCATGAGATCCAGATGATTTTCCAGGATCCATATTCGTCGATCAACCGCCGCCTGAGTGTACGGGACATCATCGCGGAACCGCTTCGATTCTATGGCATTACAAAAAATGCATCCGAAACCGACGACCGTGTCGAGACGCTGTTGCGCGATGTCGGCATGCCCGCGGATGTCATGCGACGATATCCCCACCAATTCTCCGGTGGCCAGCGCCAGCGGATCGCGATCGCACGCACCTTAGCCAGTCGGCCAAAGCTGATCATCTGTGATGAACCGACGTCCGCACTGGATGTGTCGGTACAGGCGCAGATCATCAATCTGATCAAGGATCTTCAGGACGAGCGTGATCTGACGCTGCTTTTCATCAGTCACGATCTGCCGCTGGTCAGGCAGATCTGCGACGACGTTATCGTGCTGAAAGGGGGCGCTGTCGTCGAGCACGCCCCCACAGACTTAATCTTCGACAGCCCCAAGGCGCAATACACGCAAGAATTGCTGCGCCTTGTGCCGACAATTCACAAGAAGCCGACAGATACAATGAGAAAAGAAGACGCACATGCAGATTGACAGCAAGACGGCCCACCACCTCTGGAGCCACCTTTCGGCCCGGCAGATTGTGGAATTCGCGACAGACCCAAAGGCGATCGTCCTTTTGCCGGTAGCGGCAATTGAGCAGCATGGTCGGCATCTGCCGACTTTGACAGATACGCAACTGGCAACCTCACTGTGCCTTACGGCGGCCGAAAAACTTGGTGCGGAGACACCTTCTCTGGTGCTGCCGGCGATGTGGATGGGAATGAGCGACCACCACCTTTCATTCGGCGGCACCATCAGCTTGACTTTCAACGAATTTGCTGGCGCTTTGACGGGTATAGTGAGGTCAGTTCAGCAAGCTGGGTTCACACGTTTGGCCCTCGTGAACGCACACGGTGGCAATATAGACGCTTTGTCTGTGCTCGCGGTGGAGTTTGCGCGCCAATTTCAAATTTCGGTCGTGTCTGTCACACCATGGGAACTTGCAAGGGAGGAGATCGGCGCGCTGCTCTCGACACAACCCGGCGTCATGCACGCCTGCGAGGCGGAGACCGCGATGATGCTGCACCTTTGCCCTGATCTCGTGCAACTTGACCAACTGGCTGACTACGAGCCCATTGCGCCCTCCAAACCGCCTAAAGGGCTGAAGAGGTTCTCGGATTTTGCTGAAGTGTCCGGTCCGACTGGTGCGTTGGGGGATCCCCGCGCAGCGACGCCTGAGCTTGGTGAACGTGTCTTTACGTTGGCCGCAGATGCGTTGGCAGACAGTCTGCGGCGTGATGCGAATTGGGGCTGACACTAAACAACTTACGAGCCAAAAGGGCCTTGACGCAAAGCGCGGCCAACGACAGAAAAGGCCTACTTTTTCAATTCCCGAAAGGGCAACAATGGCTGCTATCAATTGAAAAATCTGACTTCAGGCTGGAACATCTCTACCGTCGGCTATTGCTTCCATTGCGATATAGGACGTGACGGTTTCGAGTTCGGTCGTGCCTATGAGCTTTTGATAGACCCTATCAAAATCATTCATGTCCCTAGCGACAATCTTGATCATATAATCATAGTCCCCGGCGATCCTGAAGAAATCGACGACATTGTCGATGGCCAAAACAGACTTGCGGAAACGGGCAAGCCATTCGGCAGAATGATGCCGGGTCCTGACCATGGCGAAAACAGTCAGGCCAAGGCCAAGTGCTTGCATATCCACACGAATTGTCTGCCCCGTGATCACCCCTTCTTCACGCAGGCGGGTTAATCTGCGCCAGCAGGAGTTTTGAGACAGGCCAACCTTATCTGCAAGGTCGCGCTGCGAAAGCGACGCATCGCGCTGAAGACAGCGTAAGATGGATTTATCAATGGAATCGAGGATTCTTGTGGTCATTTGATAGAATTTTTGCCGAAATCGATCATAGTTTGGTGAAGTATTCCACGCATTCGCTGTGTTATCAATCTGGAAAACATATCTGGGGGTTGATAATGACCAATGATGCTGCTCAATTGAACCAGTTTGATCGATTCAAGGCTTCGCTGGAGCGCGCTGACCTGATCGAAACTTTGCGAAACGGGGTGATCGGCGAAGGCATTCCGGTTCCAGGCCCTAATGGCTCCCATCCGTTGATTTACGCAGATTATGTGGCCTCAGGCCGGGCTTTGCGCCAGATTGAAGACTTTATGGTCGAGGAAATCTTGCCCATTTATGCCAATAGTCACACCGAGGCGTCATTTTGCGGGCAGATGATGACACGTCTGCGGCGACAGGCGCGTCAGATCATTTTGGAAAGCTGCGGTGGAAATGACGAATATGATGTCATTTTCACAGGATCAGGTGCCACTGCCGGCATCAATCGTCTTGTCGGTTTGCTAGGTGTGGATGTAGACGGGCAGGGGGCTGGCAAACCTCTGGTTTTGATTGGCCCCTACGAGCATCATTCCAATATCCTTCCATGGCGGGAGAGCGGCGCGGACGTTATCGAAATTCCCGAAGCTCTGGCGGGTGGGCCGGATATGGAGGTGCTGGATGCTACACTGATCGAGCATAAAGGGCGTCGCATTGTCGGGGCTTTTTCCGCCATGTCGAACGTGACCGGCATCGTGAGTGACGTCAAAAAGGTGACGGCTTTGCTCAAGTCGCATGGTGCAATCAGTGTGTGGGACTATGCCGGCGGCGCGCCCTATTTGCCGATTGACGTGGCAGGTGACGCGGATGCCCATATTGACGCCGTTGTTCTCTCGCCCCACAAATTCATCGGGGGACCGGGTGCATCGGGCGTTTTGATCCTGCGTCGCGGTGCTGTTGAAGCCACAAAGCCGACATTGCCGGGTGGTGGAACGGTGAGGTTCGTTTCGCCCTGGGCGCAAGACTATTCCAATGATGTTATTGCCCGCGAAGAGGCTGGCACCCCGAATGTCGTCGGGGATTTGCGGGCCGCTCTCTGTTTCATCGTCAAGGATGCAATAGGCAAGGACTACATGGCGACCCGCCTTCAGGAACTGTGCCAACGCGCCGAAACGGCCTGGGCAGATATTCCCGGTTTGCAAATACTTGGCCATCGCGACGCGCACCGTATTCCGATCTTTTCATTCACCGTCACAGCCCCGGACGGGGAACGTATTCACCAGCAATTGGTCACGCGTATGCTTTCGGATTTGCATGGTGTTCAGGCCCGCGGCGGTTGTGCCTGCGCTGGCCCCTATGCACATTGCCTGCTCGGGATCGACAAGGCGCAATCTGAGGCCTTGCGTGCCGATATTCTGGCTGGAAACGAGATTGAGAAACCGGGTTGGACGCGTCTTGGTTTCTCCGTCCTGATGACAGATTCCAAGGCTGACCGGATTATTGAAGCCGTCAAGGACGTGGCCCGCAGCTCACGCGAACAACGTGCACTTTATCATGCCGACACAAAGACGGCGCGGTTCTCGGTGGCGGCTGCATAATGTGTCGATTTCTGGCCTGGATTGGTGAACCGCGCTTTATCGAAGACCTTGTGCTTGACCAAAAACAGTCACATGTCGCGCAGAGCCGAAATGCATTGATTGGCAAAACCCTTGATTTCATGCTGTCTGAGCACCGCGATGAAGATGCAGCCAGCACCTTCTTTGCTCGCACCATTTACAACAATGGCTGACCTGAGAAAGTTGTCATCGACAAGAGCGGCGCAATCTTGTTGCATTGCAAAACATGAACTGGCTGTTGATATTCCACGGTTGCTTCTGGCTGATCGATATTCTTCAGGTCAAATATCTCAACAACATCATCGAGCAGGGCCATCGCTTCGTCAAGAAGCTGACGCGACCGATGAAGGGCTTAAAATCGTTTTCATCAGCATCCGCTACATTGGATGGAATTAAGGTGGCCCTTATGATCCGGAAGGGTCAATTTCAAACGGCAGATCAATCTGCCTTTCAGCAATCTGCTACACTAGCCGGATAACCGCGTCCGGCGATAGCCAGTTTTTCGCTTTCAATAAAAATTTGCGACGGAACCGTGCGAAGGTGAATGGAACGCTCTCAAGCATGTGTTGCTGGGCGGCGGGCGGTTGGAAACATCGGATGCTGCCTCAGGACCTGATGGCCGCCTTCGTCCCAGGCATCAGCCATTTGCGCAAGAAACGGGTGGGCCCAAAGCCCCTATTTCATTAGGCATCCCTAAACCTCAACAAATGGAGATGGGAATGCTTCTTAACGGAAAAACAATTATCATCACGGGCGCAAGCAGTGGCATCGGGGCCGCTGCCGCCAAGGTCTTCGCTGGCGAAGGCGCGAAACTGGTTCTCGGAGCGCGCCGCACTGAATTGCTTAGGCAAATCACGGAGGACCTTTTCGCAATAGGGAGCGAGGTGGCGTTTCTGGCAGGGGACGTCGAAGACAGCGCCTACGCCGAAGAACTGGTGAAGATCGCAGAA
>JBNKQT010000258.1:0-6535 GCA_050297115.1 Ensifer sp.
GTTTTCTCGGCTATTATGATACAGGAGAAGGAGTTGTATCGGTCACCGATACCGGTTCGGTCTGGGCCAGTAGTGGGGATTTAGTGGTCGGTTTCGAAGGCTTGGCGACGTTGGATATTCTGGCCGGCGGGCAGGTTACCAACGCGATCGGAACCGTCGGTTACGCCGGCACCAGCGAGGGCACAGTGACCGTGAGCGGAGCGGGATCAGCCTGGATCAACAGCGGGTATTTGTCTGTCGGCGAAGACGGTAAGGGAACGTTGAATATCCTTGCTGGAGGCTCGGTCAGTAATGACGATAGCTATATCGCCTATGGCGCTGGCTCCGAAGGGGAGGTGATTGTAAATGGTTCCGGGTCTGAATGGATCAATGCTTCAGATCTTTCGCTTGCCGGTGATGGATCGGGCTCGCTGACGATCTCGAATGGTGCCAGTGTATCCGTTGCTGCCGGGGCAGGAACGGTACAAATCGCATTCGGCGCTGGATCAACCGGCACATTAAACATAGGGGCGAAGGCCGGCGATGCGGCCCAAGCATCTGGAATGTTGAATGCCGATACCGTCACATTCGGCTCGGGAACAGGGAACCTCGTATTCAACCACACAAATTCGGGGTACTCGTTTGACGCCGATATTTCGGGCGCTGGCTCGGTTCTTGTCTATTCCGGCACGACCAATTTAACGGGGTCGAACACTTACACGGGCGGCACGACGATCTCGGGTGGAACGCTTCAAGGGAATACCGACAGCCTGACGGGCAGCATAACCAACAACTCCGCTTTGATCTTCTCCCAGAGTGCGGATGGCACGTTCGGGGGGGCAATAACGGGCACGGGCAGCTTTGAGAAGACGGGCAGCGGAAACCTGAAGTTGACCGGGGCGAACAGCTACACGGGCGGCACGACGGTCTCGGGTGGAACGCTGTCGGTGAACGGTAGCATTACCGGAAGTATACAGGTTGGTGACGGCGGTGTGCTCGGTGGATCGGGCTCTGTTGGTGCGCTGTCAGTTGCCAGCAACGGGCGTCTTGCGCCGGGAAACTCCATAGGGACGTTGCATGTCAGTGACATCGTCTTCAACCCAGGGTCGGTTTACGGCGTTGAAATCAATGATGCAGGTTTTACAGCAGGTGTGAACAACGATGTCACGCTTGCATCGGGAACCGCGACACTCAATGGCGGCACGGTTAACATCACGGATGTCGGTGGGCCGAACACCGGTGCGACCTATGATATTGGGACGTATACGATTTTGACAGCAACCGGCGGTGTGACCGGGACTTTTGACGGTCTGACTGAAGACTTCGTTTTCCTGAATTTTCGGTTGAGTTACGATACCAACAACGTCTTTTTGACAAGCGAGCGATTTGCCTATTTTTCGTCCCTGGCCAGAAGCAACAATCAATTGGCAACGGCAGTAGCCATCGAGGCTGCCGGAAGCGGTACCCCGGTTTACGATGCGTTGTTGACATTGGTTGGCGATGACAACGATGCCCGTGATGCTCTCGATGCGTTGTCGGGTGATACTTATCCTTCGGTTGACAGCATGCTCGTTGAAGACAGCCGCTTCGTTCGCGAGGCCGCGATCGGACATCTTCGGTCCCCACTTGACGGCAATTTTGAGCTGGCAGATGCGTCGACTGGTCCCGTGTGGGGACAAGCTTTTGGAGCGGGTGATGTGGTCGACGGTAACGCGTCGGTGGCCGCGCTGCGGCGATCAACCGGCGGTATAATCGCGGGTACGGATCTCGATGTTTTTGACAGCTGGCGGGTTGGTGGTTTCTTCGGTTACGGACACACAGCTTTCGAAGCCGGAAATCGGAACGCTTCAGGGTCAGTAGACAGTTATCACCTGGGTGCATATGGGAGCACACGGCAAGGTCCGTTCGGCCTGCGTCTTGGCGGTGCTTTCAGCTTGCACGATGTTGACGTCAACCGAGGTGTCCAGTTTGCGAGTTTTTCCGAAAGTTTGTCATCGGGAACGCAGGCCTGGACCGGCCAGATGTTCGGCGAGGCCGGGTATACCGTTTCCGCAGGGTCCGCGCAGTTGGAGCCATTTGTGAGTGTCGCCCAGGTGCTGCAACAAACCGGAGAGTTCGCGGAACAGGGCGGCAATGCCGCGCTGACGGCAAAAAGAAACCAATTGGCAACGACATTTGCAACCCTCGGGCTAAGAGGCGGAACTTCATTTGATTTGGGTAAAGGTGTGAAAGCCGGGGTCTCTGTAGCGTCAGCATGGCAACACGCATTCGGGAACCGCACACCGCATCAGGATCTGAAATCTGCGGGTGGAGAGCCGTTTTCGGTTGCAGGCATGCAGATTACCCAGGACGTTTTCTCCGTGCAAGCCGGATTCTACCTAAAGTTTCCGCAGAATATGACATTCTCCGCCGGTTACAACGGCCGGTTTTCAAAGGACGCCAGCGATCATGCGGTCAATGCAACGGTTCTTTTGAGGTTTTAAGAGCGGCAATGCACCCGCGACGGCAGCGATGATGATGCACGCGCCGCCATGGATAGCCTGACCGGCGAGGTCCAAGTTTCCGCCAAAACGGCCCTTCTGGAAGACAGCCGTTTTCCACGCGAGGCCGCAACGGCCCGCCTGCGCAATGCGTTTGGTGGAGCTCAAACCGAGGATCGCATCTCAGCACATTTCGGGCTTTGGGGGCAGGGTTTTGGCTCCTGGAGCCGTTGGGGAAGCGACGCTGCCGTTCGATGAACTGTTATTACTCGAATCTCATCGAAGCGCAAAACAACGTGACATCACCCTGCGTCCGCGAAAAAACTTCGCGACGCGTCAGTCTCAAAGTTCCCGCAACGCCTGTGCCAGCGTGCTGTCAATGCAAAGGTGGGTAACGAGGTCGCCTTTAATGGCGGCGAGAACGGCATCCTTCCGGCTGGCGCCTCCGACGACCAGCAGTTTTTTTGGAACGCGAACCAGGTTTTCCAGTTCCACGGCGATGAGGCGGTCATCGGGCGGGCGTTTGATTGGCTGACCATCAGAGTCAATATAGCGGCAACAGATGATGCCAACTGCACCAGCCTCCCGTACGTCTGCCAGTTCGTCCGCGCTCACCATATGGGCTCTCGAGAGGTGCGTATCATCACCAACATGGCCAATTGATGCAATGGTCATGTCGAGCGTCTTGAGTTCTTCCAATTGTCGGTGGATGGTCGGTTCGGCTTTGAAAAGTGTTGCAACTTCGGCACTTGAAGCCAGTGCCGGTGCGTGCAGTGTATAACATGCAGCTGACAGCATGTTGGCGATGTCGATCGTGCATTTTTCAGAGGTCGGCACACTATCAGAAATCATCGAGCCGATGAGTTGGTGCACACTCACGTCGCGCATGTTGTTTTTGGACATATTCTCCGAGACGGAAAGGATCGTCTCGCCCCACGCCACGCCGACCCTGTCTCCCTCATCGACAATATCAGCAACCGCGACCGCGCCCACACGGCCCAAATGACGCAACATATCTTCGCGCGTTTCTACTTCGCCGTCCTTGCTGCAGGTGGCAATATAAACATCTTGCAGATCAAATTTGGCGCGCAAATCGGCTGAAAGTGTCGAGCCGCTCAGATGCTTTCCGTCCACGCGAATATCGACGATCCGCATGTCGCGTGCTTCCCGCAACATGTTGACAATGGTCGCACGCGACACTTTCATGCGGCGTGCGATGTCGCCCTGCGTCAAACCCTCGCCATAATAGAGCAGAGCCACATTCGCGAGCGTGGCTTCCTTTTCTGATGTGCGAGGCGTTTGTTCTTTTGTCATATGTCAGGCACTTACAATTTTATTGCCTGACTGACCATAGTTTTTTCTAAACCACGCAAAACAACGCTCTATCTCTTCTTGCGGCAATTCCTCAACAGGGCCACGAAGCATTGCCAGATGTGTTGTCATTGCTGCCTCCTCCAGATACATGGCAATGGACGTCGCTTCTTTCGCTGACTTGCCCATAGTGAAGACCCCATGGGCCTTGACCAGTGCGGCATATCCTCCATCGGCAGCTTCCAGAATTGCCTTGCCGGTATCAACTTCACCCGGCGTTGCATAACGCGAACAGGGAACATCACGCCCGATCATATGGGTAATCGGAGTGAGGACTGCTGGAATGCGCTCGCCGCGTGCTGCAAAGCTGGTCGCATAGGGCGAATGTGTGTGGGTCACGCCAAACACATCCTCGCGATGCTTGTAGATATAAAGATGAACACCGGTGTCTACTGAGGGCTTCATCTTGCCCTCAATGACATTGCCGTCCAAGTCGACTACAACCATCGTGTCCGGTGTCAAATTTGCAAACTTCACGCCAGAGGGCTTGATGACAACAAGCCCGGTTTCCGGGTCGCGACCGGATACATTGCCGCCGGAGCCGACGACGAGGCCTGCGCGTGGCAATTCATGGTTCTGTTCGCAGACCTCTTCCTTCAGTGCTTCAAGCATCACTTTTTCTCCTCGGGAATTCCATTCGGATAGACAATGATCTTCAGGGATTTCTCGGCTTCAACCAACATTTTGAAGGCCTCGGCTGAGTCCTGAATGTCGAAGCGGTGGGAGATCGCCTCATCGGCCATGATCCGGCCCGCTTCCAAAAGGCGGATATAGCTATAGGTATCGGTGTGGTCGGACGAGTAGCGCGAGGTAATCGTGATTTGATCGAAATAGGCCTTGTGTCCGTCTTGTACCCAATCGGTATTCGGGGGCAGGGGCGCGCCAAGATGCAGGCAGCCGCCGACTTCCACCAGTTCGCCTGCCAGTTTCCAGGCAGACGGGAAGGGGGCAATGACAACCACGACATCGGCAAGGCGGCCATTATTGGCCGCACGCAGAGCCTCAACAGCCTCTTCCTTTTTGGGGTTGATTGTATGGGTTGCGCCGAATTTGCGTGCCTGCTCCAGACGCCAGTCGGAAAAGTCGAGAGCAATCACCTTGCCCGCCCCAAATAGCGGTGCCATATGCACGAAACCCTGACCCATAAAGCCTGCGCCAACAACGGCGACCGTGTCACCCGGTTTGATATTGCTGACTTTCAAGCCAGACAGGACGCAGGACCATGGTTCGATGGTCACGGCAGCATCGGTTGAAATGTTGTCGGGCAGCTTGTGGGCATCCATCCTGAGATGTTGCGCCGTCACGCGGTAATATTCGCACACACCACCGGGATCGAGTTTCATGGATGAATAGAAGGGGTCGCGCGTAAAATGACCGCGCAGCGACAGATGGCTATTCACACGACCGACATGATGATTGATGAAGACGCGGTCGCCAATTGCAAAATCTGTGACATCGGCTCCCATTTCAACAACTTCGCCAATGGGTTCATGGCCGAGAACCTTGGGTTCTGACTTTTTATACCAGGCCATGGTTTCGCCGCCACAAAGGCCGCATGCAAGCGTCTTGAGAAGGATTTCATCGCGGCCGATCTTGGGGATCGGGCGCTCTTCGATACGGATATCATCCAGCGCATGATAGACCGCAGCGGTCATCGTCGTTTTCATATTCTCTCACCAATTTTATTGAGATTTTCTGCAATTGTGCGGGCGTTTTCAGAAAGAGCCAGGAAGCGTGCAAAAACCGGCTCGTATGCTTGATGGGCTTCCATGTCGGGTTCGTAAGTCGATGTGGGTTCATCGCGGGCTGCAAGGGTCATGATGTCCCCAAATCCGGCCGCGGCCGCGCCAAGGCATGCCGCACCCCACAGCCCCTGATCCGATGCTTGCGATACAAGAACCGGAACGCCCAGAATGTCAGCGATGATCTGGCACCAAAGTTCGTTTCTGGAGCCTCCGCCGGTCAGTTGAACCGGCTGGCTGGGCAGGCCACCTTCTTCCAGGTAACAATGTCTAAGGCTCATCGCGCCGCCTTCAAGCACCGCGCGGCCCATATCTGCCTTGGTGCTGACGGATGTCAGGCCGACAAATGATGCTGTCACATCCGGGGAGACAAAGGGCGCACGTTCTCCATTCAGATAAGGGAGAAACGTGACGCCATTTGCCCCGGGAGGAATATCGCAAATGAGCTCGTTGAGTTTTTGTGCCACTTCGCCGGATGTTTCTCCGCCAAGGCTCATTGGATGGAGAGCGGCAAACCAGTCGAAGGCGGCGGCACCTGTTGTGGGTGCCATGATGCGAATAATGGCGTCAGACGTGGGGTGAAGAGCCGTTGCCCCAACCGGAAGATCGCTCTGCTCAACGGAGTCTGCAAGAATGTTCACAACCGCAGTCGTGCCCATGATCATCATGGTCTGGCCCGGCTTGTCCATGCCCATGCCGACAATCATTGCGGCCAGATCAAGTGTGGGCACTGAAACGGAAAGGCCTTCGGGAAGGCCCGTTGCCTCGGCGGCCTCAGGGGTCACGGTGCCAAGCCTGCTGGTCGCCGCCTTCGGCTGCAAAAGGCGGTCTGCCAAATCGCTGCAATCAAGCGCCTCAAGGGCCGCCTTCGAATAGCGCCGCTCTTTCAGATCCAGAAAAGGAATAGATGCGTTGGAAAAATCAGTGGCGGCGATGCCGGTCAGTTTCCAGCCGATCCAGTCG
>JBNKQT010000259.1:0-4783 GCA_050297115.1 Ensifer sp.
GGCACTTTTGGGGCAGGGGGTATTTTTGTGCCACTGCTGGTGCCATTACAGACGACATCGTACTTCAGTACCTGGAAAGGCATGTCGACAAACCTACCGACGCCAGTCGGTAGTGGTTTAGTCGATAAAATGTCGGGTTTCCTCAGTGCGTATACTTGCGCATGCGCAATTGGGGGACTAAACACGATTGATATCGCATTGCACAACGGGAGGGCGGCGGTGCTTTCGAAGTCTTCCCTTGGCGAGAAAAATGAAACGCCGAAGAGGGTCTTATGGCGAATGTGACGAATAACCGGCCTTTGTCGCCGCATCTTCAAATCTACAAACCAATCCCAACCATGGTTATGTCGATTGTTCACCGCATTACAGGCGGTGCGCTTTATTTCGGCACCATCCTGGTTGCATGGTGGTTGATCGCTGCTGCCAGCGGCGAGGCATACTTTGATTACGTAAATGCCATTTATGGCTCATGGATCGGTCGCCTCATCCTGTTTGGCTACACATGGGCGCTGATGCACCACATGGTGGGTGGTCTTCGCCATTTTGTTTGGGATTTCGGCTACGGTTTCGACAAGGCTGTTTCCACCAAAATGGCCAAGGCGACGCCAGTCATTTCAATTGTTCTGACGGTTCTGATCTGGATCGTCGGCTATCTCTGTCGCTAAGGGGAGGGTTACTCATGGATATGCGCACACCTCTCAATAAAGTTCGCGGTCTTGGCTCTGCCAAGGAAGGTACGGAACATTTCTGGCGCCAGCGTGTGACTGCGGCGGCCAACGTTCCGTTGATCATCTTCTTCGTGATCTTTTTGATCAAATATAATGGCGCTTCTTACGAGGAAGTCGTCGGTGCACTGTCAAATCCGATTGTTGCGGTGTTGATGGGGCTCGTCGTCATTTCCGGCGTCATTCACATGAAGCTCGGCATGCAGGTCATCATCGAGGACTATGTCCCGGTTGAATGGCAGAAGGTTACGCTGCTGACGTTGAACACATTTTTCTCCGTTTTCATTGCAGGGCTCTGCCTCTTTGCTGTGCTGAAACTCGGATTTGCAGGATAAGAATATGACGGATACCAACGGCAAAGCTTACACCTATGTCGATCACTCATTTGACGTGATCGTTGTCGGGGCTGGCGGTGCAGGTCTGCGCGCTACGCTCGGCATGGCGGAACAGGGTCTGAAAACGGCCTGCATCACCAAGGTTTTTCCCACTCGTTCGCACACTGTTGCGGCACAGGGCGGTATTGCTGCCTCGTTGACCAACATGACGCCGGACAGCTGGCAGTGGCACCTTTACGATACCGTAAAGGGCTCCGACTGGCTGGGCGACGTGGACGCCATGCAGTATATGACCATGGAAGCGCCAAAGGCGGTCTATGAGCTTGAGCATTACGGCGTGCCATTCTCTCGTAACGAAGAAGGCAAGATCTATCAGCGTCCATTCGGCGGCCACATGCAGAACTATGGCGAAGGCCCGCCCGTGCAGCGCACTTGCGCGGCTGCCGACCGTACCGGCCACGCCATTTTGCATACGCTTTATGGTCAATCGCTGAAAAACAATGCGCAGTTCTTTATTGAATATTTCGCGCTTGATCTGATCATGGAAGACGATGGCCGTTGCACCGGCGTTGTTGCCTGGAACCTGGATGACGGCACGATCCATCGCTTTGCCGCCAAGATGGTTGTTCTGGCGACAGGCGGTTATGGTCGCGCATACTTCTCAGCCACATCCGCACACACCTGCACGGGTGACGGCAACGGTATGATCGCTCGTGCGGGCCTGCCGCTGCAGGACATGGAATTCGTTCAGTTCCACCCGACCGGCATTTACGGTGCTGGCTGTCTGATTACAGAAGGTGCGCGCGGTGAAGGCGGTTATCTCGTCAACTCCGAAGGCGAGCGCTTCATGGAGCGTTATGCACCGTCGGCGAAAGACTTGGCGTCGCGTGACGTTGTCTCCCGCTGCATGACGATGGAAATTCGTGAAGGCCGTGGCGTTGGCAAGAACAAGGACCACATCTTCCTGCACCTGGATCACCTTGATCCGGCTGTGTTGAACGAGCGCCTGCCGGGCATTTCCGAAAGCGCGAAAATCTTCGCTGGTGTGGATGTGACGCGCGAGCCGATCCCGGTTTTGCCGACCGTTCACTACAATATGGGTGGTATTCCGACCAACTATTGGGGCGAAGTGCTGAACCCGACGGCTGACAATCCGGATGCTGTTGCGCCGGGCCTGATGGCTGTGGGCGAAGCAGCGTCTGCTTCTGTTCACGGTGCCAACCGTCTCGGCTCCAACTCGCTGATCGACCTTGTTGTGTTTGGTCGTGCAGCTGCAATCCGCGCCGGTCAGGTGATCGACAAGGATTCCGCTGTGCCGACCCTCAATACGGTAGCTTGCGACAAGATCATGGAACGCTTCGATGCCAAGCGGAATGCCAATGGCGGAACGCCAACTGCAGCGCTACGCGACAAGATGCAGCGTGCCATGCAGGAAGACGCTGCTGTGTTCCGTACGCAGGAAGCGCTGGAATCGGGCTGCAAGCGCATCTCTGAAATCTGGGGTGAGCTGCCGGATGTGAAGGTCACAGACCGTTCGATGATCTGGAATTCCGATCTCGTTGAAACGCTGGAACTCGATAACCTCATGGCTTGCGCCATCACGACCGTTTACGGCGCGGAAGCCCGTAAGGAAAGCCGTGGTTCGCATGCGCGTGAGGATTATGTTGATGGCCCGTTTGCTGGTCGTGATGACGAGAATTGGCGCAAGCACACCTTGGCCTGGGTCAACGAGGCTGGCGACGTCAAACTCGACTATCGCCCTGTTCACACCGACCTGATTGCTGAAGGTATCGATCCGCAAAAGATCGAGCCGAAAGCCCGCGTTTATTGATTTGAGGAGATAAGAAAATGGTTGAACTCACTCTCCCCAAAAACTCGCAGGTCAAGGAAGGCAAGGTTTGGCCGAAGCCTTCGGGTGCCTCGAATGTACGCGAGTACAAAATCTATCGCTGGTCGCCGGATGATGCGGAAAATCCACGCGTCGATACTTACTTCATCGATGTCGACAATTGCGGCCCGATGGTTCTCGATGGCCTTCTTTACATCAAGAACAATATCGACCCGACTTTGACGCTTCGCCGCTCCTGTCGTGAAGGTATTTGCGGTTCGTGCGCGATGAATATCGATGGCACAAATACTCTGGCCTGCACCAAGGGCATGGACGAGATTGATGGTTCGGTGAAGGTTTATCCGCTGCCGCATATGCCGGTGGTGAAAGACCTCGTGCCTGATCTTAACCAGTTTTACGCACAGCACCGCTCGATTGAGCCATGGTTGCAGACTGTGACGCCGGAGCCAGCAACGGAATGGTTGCAGAGCCATGAGGATCGCCTGAAGCTGGATGGTCTTTACGAGTGCATTCTCTGTGCCTGCTGCTCGACTTCCTGTCCCAGCTACTGGTGGAATGGCGACCGTTATCTTGGTCCGGCTGTTCTGCTGCAGGCCTATCGTTGGCTGATCGACAGCCGCGATGAAGCAACGGGTGAGCGCCTCGATAATCTGGAAGACCCATTCCGCCTTTATCGTTGCCACACGATCATGAACTGCTCGCAGACCTGCCCGAAGGGTCTGAACCCGGCAAAAGCGATTGCGGAAATCAAAAAGATGATGGTTGAACGCCGCGTCTGATGAGAGAGACAAAAAGGTCGCCTCCAAGGCGGCCTTTTTCTTTTGGTAAGTCTTTTTACCTGCTATACGCGCCAAAATAGTCGTTATACCTGTTGTTAACGATACTGGTGTTTGATTCTTGGTAGATGTTCGGATTGCATTTTGGGCATCGTTGGCGCTATTCCGCCATGATCTTGCGGAATATGGGCAGTAAAGGAATACAGGAGCATTTTCATGCGCGCAGCATATATTGTAGCAGGCGTTGGCGTTCTACTCGCAGTAGCGGGGTGCCAGAGGACCGGCTATTACAGCAATTCACCGTCCTATCAGGCCCCGCCATTGAACGCGCAGCCTGTGGGCGGCGTGCAGACTAGCGACCTTTCAGACCCGACGAATGCGGCACAATTTCCTGATGCACCTCAGGCGTCCACGCAGACTGATCCGCAGGTCGCTGCGGCAAATGCGCTGGATGTGACCAAGGAATCGATGGTTGGCAACTGGAAAACGACCAATAATGGTCTCACCTGTGACCTGTTCCTGACATTGACGAAGTTTGGCAACGGCTCCCGTGGTGGAACGCGCGGTTGCGTGGGAGATCTCGCAGCCATGCGTTCCTGGAACGTGTCTGGCAAACAGGTTATGCTTTATGATGCCAGCGGCAATGCTTTGGCGCGCCTTTATAAAACGGCCGAGAATCGTTTTGATGGCTCCACCAGAAGTGGCCAGCCTGTCAGCCTGAATCGGTAAGTGTAAGCCTCCGCCAAATGGAATCACCTCCTGATTATGCCTGCAGTGTCAGCGAGCGCATTAAGGCGCTCGTTGCTGAAGGGAATCTGAGTGCCGATCCGGCGCAGATGGAAGCGGCGGTCGCTTTCGATCATATATTGACCGGGCTCAAGTCGGCGCCACTCTCGTCGAAGTCGAGTGCGCTTGGATGGCTGTTTTCGAAACGTGCAAAACAAACCCATTCGTTGAAAGGACTTTACCTCTACGGTTCGGTCGGGCGTGGTAAAACCATGCTGATGGATATGTTTTTCGAGATTGCGCCGGTGGAGAAGAAGCGTCGGGCGCATTTTCATGAATTCATGGCCGATGTGCATGAGCGTATTCATAAAC
>JBNKQT010000260.1:0-2331 GCA_050297115.1 Ensifer sp.
GGAATGGGCAGTGACATGGTATGGCGGCGACGCGACGATCAGCTCCTACTGTAATACGATTCCAACGCCTGAAGGCGGCACGCATGAGGCTGGTTTCCGTCTGGCCTTGACCAAGGGTTTGAAGAACTACGCCGAGTTGAAGCAGAATAAACGCGCGGCCAATATTACCTCGGAAGATGTGATGATTTCGGCGGCAGGCATGTTGTCTGTCTTTATCCGCGAGCCGGAATTTGTGGGTCAGACGAAGGACAAACTGGCGACCGTTGAGGCGCAGCGCATTGTTGAAAATGCGCTTCGTGACCCGTTTGACCACTTTTTGGCGGGCAACCCCAATGAGGCTGACAAGCTTCTGGAATGGGTGATTGAGCGTTCGGAAGAGCGAATGCGCCGCCGCAAGGAAAAGGAAGTCAACCGCAAGTCGGCCGTGCGCAAGCTGCGTCTTCCCGGCAAGCTGGCGGACTGCTCGCAGAACACAGCTCAAGGCGCGGAAATCTTCATCGTTGAGGGTGACTCAGCTGGTGGCTCGGCCAAGCAGGCGCGCAACCGCACCAATCAGGCAATTCTGCCGCTGCGCGGTAAAATTCTGAACGTTGCAAGTGCGGGACGCGACAAGCTTTCCGCAAACCAGCAGATTGCCGATCTTACGCAGGCGCTTGGGTGCGGCACACGCACGAAATATCGTGACGAAGACCTGCGCTACGAGCGCATCATCATCATGACTGATGCCGACGTGGATGGTGCGCATATTGCTACTCTCTTGATCACCTTCTTCTATCAGGAAATGCCGGAGCTTATTCGGGGTGGACATCTCTATCTGGCGGTGCCGCCGCTCTACCGCCTCAGCCAGGGTGGCAAGACGGTTTATGCGCGCGATGATGCACACCGAGCCGAGTTGATAGAAAAGGAGCTCACCGGGCGCGGCAAGATTGAAATCGGCCGGTTTAAAGGCCTGGGCGAGATGACGGCTCCGCAGCTGAAAGAAACGACCATGGATCCCAAAACACGGTCGCTCCTGCGTGTGGAAATTGATCATGAGGATGTGGAAGGCACACGCGGCAGCGTGGATGCTCTGATGGGCAACAAGCCCGAAGCTCGCTTCCGTTTCATTCAGGATCGCGCCGCATTCGCGGAAAATCTCGACATCTGATCGCGTTGCCTTAGTTCGGTAACATTGCGTGCCGATAAAGCGGCAAACGCAAGGGGAGACATTATGCAGGTACAGGCCGCATTGATAATTATGTCCATTATGGGCTGCGACGATTCAGGAACGCAATGCGTGACGCTTTCGCAGAACCAATCGACATGGGAAACACTTGAACAATGCGATGACGCCTCGGCTGATACATTGAACAACTTTCCCGATGCGAATTATCCCGTGGTTGTTGCGCTTTGCCAGACGGAGACCGCGCTGGGTGCTTCTGAAACCACAACACCTGAGCAAGGCACCGATGTTGCGGAAGCCACGGCTCCCGAGCCTCCGCTGAAAGAGCAGAAGCCGAAAACGCTGGCTGATCTGATGTCCAACCTCACCGACAAGGCTGCACCAATTACTGAAAGCGTGAAGTCCGTGCTGATCGACAAGCCCGTACATGTTGTTAAAGACAGCTATTCCTGGGTTGTGAAGAAACTTCACTGATCAGGCCTTTCAGAACGACCTCAGGATCAGGCGCCGGTTCTTGGGCATGACGGGCCTCGCGTTGGCCTTGTAGATACTTGTGAAGCGCTCGACCGCGCGCTCGTCTACACTGATAGGTGTTCTCAAAATCAGCCATGTTACAACTTCGCTGCAGGGCGGCGTTGTGAGTGAACCAACATAGGTGAAATAGTCCAGATTTTTGGGCAGCAAAGTTGACGGATTGGCTCTTTCCAGCGTCAGTTTCTCGCCATTCTCCTTGGGAAAAACCCCGGAAAGCTGGGCAAAGGGAGAGTTTTTGCCGCCAACATCTATGAGAACGGCCAACACGGCAAGTGCACCGCTTTCGGCATGTTTGTGCACGAAGTGGATTTCCATCGGAAATGTGCGCCCGTCGACCTGATGCTCGCTTGGTGCATGGAAATGAAACTGCAGCAATTCGTAGGTTTTGCCATCATGTTTGAGCGTGCTGCCTTCAGGAACATCGAGCTGGATTGTATGGCCATTGTTGACGATTTCTGCCGAGGCGTTTTTCCAGTTGATCTCAAGGGGGGTAATCTGAGCACGAATGGCGCTGTCGATATTGATTGGCGACTGCTGGGTGCCAACACTGCAAGTCCGGTAACCACTTGACAAGTGGCCCCCATTTGAAGGGCCTCTTGTGCCCTTGTAGGCCCACGGCACACCATCGCTGGCGC
>JBNKQT010000261.1:0-12075 GCA_050297115.1 Ensifer sp.
AACGGTGAGGTAGGCTTCTGAATCCCAATCCGTGTCGTAGGTCTTGAACTCAATGTCCTTGAAACCCTGTTCAGCGAACTGGATGACGCGCTTGATGTAGTTTTCCGGAACGGAATTCTTCTTTGCAGCGCGGATTTCGCGCTTCAGGGCCGGGTTTTGCGCAGGATCAAAGCAAGCGCCGTTTTCAGCTTCGCAGTTCACGCAAGCCTTCATGATGGCTTTGAGGTGCTGCGAAACGATCTTGGAACCGGTGACGAGAGCGGCAACCTTCTGCTCTTCCTTCACCTTCCAGTTGATGTATTCCTCGATATCCGGGTGGTCGATGTCGACAACAACCATCTTGGCCGCACGGCGTGTGGTGCCGCCAGACTTGATGGCGCCAGCAGCACGGTCGCCGATCTTGAGGAAGGACATGAGGCCAGACGACTTGCCGCCGCCGGAAAGCTTTTCGCCTTCGCCGCGCACATGCGAGAAGTTGGAGCCGGTGCCGGAGCCATATTTAAAGAGACGGGCTTCACGAACCCACAGGTCCATAATGCCACCCTCGTTCACCAGATCGTCTTCAACGGACTGGATGAAGCAGGCATGCGGCTGCGGATGCTCATAAGAAGACTGGGACTGTGTAAGCTTGCCTGAGAAGGGGTCGACATAGAAGTGGCCCTGACCGGGACCATCAATGCCGTAAGCCCAATGCAGGCCAGTGTTGAACCACTGCGGGGAGTTGGGGGCAACGCGCTGGGTGGCGAGCATATAGGCAAGCTCGTCGCGGAAAGCCAAAGCGTCTTCTTCAGAGTTGAAGTAGCCGCCCTTCCAGCCCCAATAGGTCCATGTGCCAGCCAGACGATCAAAAACCTGCTTGGCGGAATCTTCTGAACCAAAACGCTCGTCTTCAGGCAGCTTCTTCAACGCCTTTTCGTCCGGCACAGAACGCCACAGCCAGGACGGAACGTCGTTTTCTTCAACCTTCTTCAGAGCGGCAGGAACGCCCGCCTTGCGGAAATATTTTTGAGCCAGAACGTCGGTTGCCACTTGGCTAAACTGTACAGGAACATCAATATCTGGTGCCTGAAAGACGATGGAGCCATCAGGATTGCGAATTTCGGAAGTCGCCTTGCGGAATTCGACTTCCGCGTAAGCTGATTGTCCAGCCTTGGTAAAACGGCGTTCTATGCGCATCAGTGTCTGTCCCTATATGTTGCCGCGGCCCACCTTGAAATGGGCACAAGTTTCCCATTCCGGCTATATGGTTTTTCACATGCAGCCGAACGCTCAGTCCCTGTTTTTAAGAGTGAGCCTTATTTCGCTCACTCCTCTATCTTGTGGAGATGCTCGCTGCAAACACTAAATATAGTATTAACAGCAAAATTTTGCCAGCCCCTAAACATGCGTTTCAGCGGGAAGCCAGACACGAAAAATCCCGTTGGCACCACGCAGTTGATCCGCGCATATGCCTTGAGAAAAACGCCCATTTTTTCGTGAATGATCGGCCTCGTTACTTGTTCCGATCGCGCCGCCGCCGCAACGTAAAAACCATCGTGTGCGTTCACGCTGATTCGGTCAAGGGCTAGTTTGTCATGAAATTGTTAAACGCTATATCTTGTATGCCGCTTGTGGAAAACGGGGATGAAAGATTCATGTCGATAAATCAGGTGTTTGGAGAGTTTGTCGTGTGGCGTGTCGGGGCTGTCCACCCGAATCCAAAAAAATAACCTGTAAAATTTAATTTTATCTGTGGCCGCCAGGACCCACGTGATCCAGATAGCCAAGCACGGCGGCCTTCATGCGCAAGTGCAGCGCAGGGAGGTCGGTTTCTCCAGCCAGACTCGCCACGTCCCCCATTCCTCGCACGATGCCGACAATGTCGCGGCTGGCAACATGGGCGTCCTGAAAACCGCGCTCTTCCAGTAACGTCGCGATTTCATTGGCAATATCGACCTTGAGATTCGCCGTTTCGCCGTCAATCGGCAGGTTGGCCTCGGCATATTCCAAAGCGCGGGCAAGCGCCGGGCGTTTGAGCTGATATTGCGACGCGGCCAAAAGAAGGTCGCCAATGACGTCATCAAGCGGCCGCCCCGCGTGATTATCAACAACCTGCCTGAGGCCCGCCAGCAATTCGGATCGTTTGCGCCTGAGAAGCCCGGCCAGAATCGCCTCCTTGGAGGGGAAGTACTGATAGAGCGATCCCACACTCACACCGGCAATTTCGGCAACGCAGTTTGTGTTGAGGCCGCCAAGCCCGTCTCGCTCCAAAATGCGAATAGCGGCCTCGTAGATTGCCTCGACCACCGCCATCGAACGGCTTTGACGCGGTGATTTGCGGGGATGAACGGAGATTTGAGCCGCGGTCATGGAATGCGAGTCCCGGAACGTGAGTAAATACTCGTATATTCTGGCTCCAATAACAAGGCAAGGAGTCAAAATGTCGAAAGCCCGATTCACAATATTCATGCTGCTTAACGCCCGGTCGGAATGGCTGCGTTTGACCCGCGAAGAGCGCAACCAGACTGCAGGAAACGCACTTGGTAACGCTCTTGACGGGCTTGCGCTGGAACATCGGCACTATGACGCGGAAGCCTTCAGCGCCTTTTGCAGCGACGTGGCCGTCTTCGAAACGGACAATCTCAAAGACTACTATTTCGCCATTGAAAGGTTGCGGGATTCGCCGTTCTTCACCACCCCGTATTTTGATGTCGTCGCGATCATCCCTGCCATGGAAGACGGATTTGCGCAGTTTGAAGAAAGCGAGGGCCGCAATGCAGTTTGAGGGCAAGGTGGTGCTGGTAACCGGCGGCAGTGCGGGAATTGGACTGGCATTGACGCGGCAGCTTGCCGCCAAGGGGGCAAGCGTTATCATATGCGGGCGTAACCAGGCACGCCTTAACGATGTATGCTCTGGGAACGCGGGCATGGTGACAGGACTGGCCGTTGACCTTGCCGATCCCCAGGCTGTGGATGCCTTTTGCCGGACCGTGGTTCAAAGGCACCCGGACCTTTCTCTGGTGATCAACAATGCCGGTATTCAGGAAGCAATCGACTTTTTCTCGGAGAACGAGCCGGATGTGATGGCACGTGCCAGAGGAGAGGTGGAGATCAATTTCAACGCTGTTATGGCGCTCTGCCATGGCCTTATGCCCTTGCTGGGCAATAAGCCGGAGGCGGGTATCGTGAATATTTCCTCTGGACTTGGGCTTGTGCCCAAGCGCAGCGCGCCGGTTTATTGTGCCTCCAAAGCCGCCATTCGGTCTTTTACAAAGGCGCTCAGATATCAGGCCCGAGCTTCGGGGTCGAACATTCGCGTGACGGATGCAGTGATGACACTGGTTGAAACCGGCATGACTGCGGGCAGGGGAAAGGGAAAGATATCACCCGACGAGGCTGCCCGCGCTGTGCTGAACGGCATTGAGCGCGGACGCGACGAAATATGGGTGGGAAAAACCAAGCTTCTCCGGTTGATTTACCGTCTGTCCCCTTCAATCGCCGAAGCGATGTTGAAGAACGGTTGAGGCTCAGACAACCGGGCTGCCGCCTGCAGGCAGAATAATAACCCGTGTGCCAACCGGCACGCGGTTGTAGAGATCAATAATATCCTGATTAAGAAAGCGGATGCAGCCTGAAGATACCATTTTTCCAATGGTCCATGGCTCGATTGTGCCGTGCAACCGATAAAGTGTGTCGCGCCCATTTTGGTAAAGATAGAGGGCGCGTGCGCCGAGCGGATTGCGGGGACCGCCAGGCAGACCATCTTTCAGCGGGCCGTAGCGTTCGGGTTCACGGGCAATCATATCCTGTGTTGGCCGCCAGCCCGGCCATTCAGCTTTGCGACCGATTCGCGATTCGCCCTGAAGGCTGAAACCCTGCTCACGCGCCACACCGACGCCGTAGCGAATAGAGCGGTTGTTTTCCAAAAGCAGATAGGCATATCGGGCAGTCGGATCGACAACGATAGTGCCTGGTGGCTCATTGATCGGGTGATAATCGACAACTGTGCGCAAAAATTGCGAATCGACCTGGCCAAGATCAACAGCCTTCACCGGAAACGGCTCTGTTTGGATGGCCGCATACATATTGCGGTAATAGGGATCGGCTTGTGGTTCAGGCGGGAGCATTGAGACACGGCGCTGCGATACGCAACCGGCAAGTATGAAAGGTGTGCCAAGAAGAAGGTGTCGTCTTGAAAGGGGCATGTGGGCTCCAGTTGGTTGATCTTTCAAGGTTTGCTGCTCAAACACACAAAAAGACCCAAAATGTTCAACTGGAACCTGGATACGTCGAAAATATAGTCAAAAGGTGGCCAGCCACTCCTTTGGAATTCCGTTCAAGGATGGACAATATGGGCATTATTTGTTCTTGTGAACGTCTCAGAATGGGAGGAAACCGGGATGGGTCGCTTCAAAAGCATATTGAAGGGCACTGGAGTAACATTGCTCGCCGTTTTGGCGGGGGCGACTGGGTATCTCTATGTGGCACCGCCGGAACTATTGCGGGTTGGTGCTGGATATGCCGCCAAAATTGTCTGTTCCAATGTCTTTCTCGCCGGTCGTGATGCCGATACCGTGCTGGATATTGATGTGCGCTCGCAGGGCAACCCGATTTTGAACTTTCTGTCGGTTGATTCTGATCGCGATTCCCGTGTCGTCTCGGCAAACTTCCTCGGGTTTATCGCGGAACGCCATGCAATTCATCGCCCCGGCTTTGGCTGCACAGTGCTTGATGGCGGGTTGGGCGACACTGGTGACCTACCGCCGCTTCCCGATCTGAGCCCGCTGCAGGCGGCGGATTCGTCAGTCTTGTGGCCTGAAGGCGAACGCGTTGGTGGAAAGAACACAGCTATTGCGGCTTTGCTGGACGACAATGAACTCACCGGACCGAATATGCGCGGCGTTGTTGTTGTTCAAAATGGACGGATTATTGCCGAAGCCTATGGCGAGGGTTTCAATGAGCAAACGCCCTTGCTTGGCTGGTCGATGACCAAGACAATTACGGGGGCAATTATTGGCCTGGCGCTGGAGCGGGGTGCGCTGTCGCTGGATGACACCAATTTGTTTCCCGAATGGACGAATGACGGGCGCAAGGCGGTGAGCCTTTCCAGCCTGGCTGCAATGCAAAGCGGACTGCATTTTGACGAGGCCTATGCAGTTGTTTCCGATGTCACGCGTATGCTTTTTCTTGAGCCGGATATGGCCGGCTTTGCTGCCGGTATGCCGCTTGACCACGCTGTGGATGAGGAATTCAGCTATTCATCCGGCACAAGCGTCGTTCTTTCGCGCTATTGGCAAAATATGTTGGGAGAGGGCGCGCTGGCTTTTCCTCACGATGCGCTGTTTGCACCGCTAGGCATGGCAAGTGCGGTGATGGAAACGGATGCGGCGGGGACTTTCGTTGGCAGCTCCTATGCTTACGCAACTGCGCGCGACTGGGCGCGTTTTGGGCAGTTTTTGCTCAATGATGGTGTTTGGGCAGGGGAACGTTTGCTGCCTGAGGGCTTTGTTACTCTCATGGGAACACCGTCAAAAGCCTCTGAGGGTGAGTATAGCCTGATGCAGAGCTGGATTGACGGGCCGGGTGATGCTCCGGTTGGTCTTCCCGCCGGAACATTCTGGCTGGAAGGTCATGACGGACAAAGCGTTGCAGTGGTGCCTGCCGCCAATCTGGTGGTCGTGCGTATGGGGCTGACGCCGTCACGCCTGCACTATAGCCCCAAACCACTTCTCAAGAAGGTATTGGAAACGCTGAACTGACAGAGGCGGGCAGCATTACGCGGAGGCGAGCCTCCCGCATTGGGCGCCAAGCAGCGGATGGCAGCACCCCGCCGCAAAGAAAAAGGCGGGATCACCTGACCCCGCCTTTCTGCTGAACCGGATTTTCCGGTGAATATCAAAGTTTGTCGAGATTGATGCCGACGGTGATGGCACCGATCGGATTGCCGTCAGCGTCAGAAATCGTCATCGAAGCCTGGGACTGAAGCTGCTGGGTAGATTCGTCCTTTTCAGCTTCGTCCACAAAGAGGGCATCGGCACCAGCATCGTAGCTCTTCTGGAATTTGCCTTCATCGCCCTGCCAATAGTCAGACGTTACGGCACTCTGGCCCACGTTCAGCCCCTTGTTGTCCATGATGAAGATTTCGGTAATCAGGCCGTCTGATGCTTCGGCTTTCTCTTGAAGGAAGGCAGAAAGCTCGTTGGAAAGAACACCGTCAATCATTTCAGAACCTGCGCCATCCACTTCGGCACGCCACTTCTGGTCCAGTTCTTCGATACCAGCTTCATCCAGGCCGGCATGTTCCTCGTTCTGCGCCTTGATAGCGTTGATCACCAGGGCATCGGAGAGCCAGGGCTTGATTTCGTCATTCATGAATTTCTTCGCCGGTGCCACATAAGCCTCCTCAGCGAATGCGGGAAAGGCGAGGGCGCTTGCCAGCAGTGAAATTGCAAGAATTTGTTTCTTCATTATGGATGTTCCTCCAGAGTGGTGGGTTGGCTTTTCGTTACGCTTACGGACAATCAAAACTCTTCCCACGCCGCTTCTGCAACGCCGCCACTGGCAACGAGCTTGGGACGGGGAGTGGGCTCAACCGGCGCTTTCTTTGCCGGGTGGGCTTCAGCTTTTGCAGGCGCGGCACTTGATGCGCCAAGGCGGAAACGTGATACCGAGCCCTTGAGCGCCTGACCTTGCGATATCAGGTCTTGCGATGCCGCATTTGTTTCTTTGACCATGGCAGCGTTTTGCTGCGTTGACTGGTCCATATTGGTGATCGTGATATTGATTTCCTGAAGGCTGGCCGACTGCTCACTGTAGGATTCAACAATGGCGCGGATAGCCGTATCAATACTGCCGATCTGTTCTTCGATCTGGACAAGCGACTCACCGGTCGAATTGACCAATGTTACCCCAGTTTCGACCTGTTCGCTGGAAGCAGTGACAAGATCCTTGATTTCCTTGGCAGCTGTCGCAGAGCGCTGCGCGGGTTCACGCACCTCCTGGGCAACCCCGGCGAAGCCTTTACCAGCCTCACCGGCACGGGCCGCCTCAACTCCGGCATTCAGCGCCAGAAGGTTGGTCTGGAAGGCGATTTCGTCGACTACGCCAATGATCTGGCCAATCTTGCCGGAGGATTCGTGGATCTGGCTCATGGCACCGATCGCATCCTGCACGAGGTTGGCTGAAGAATGGGCGTTTTCCTTTGTATGGGAGACAAGTGAAACGGCTTCGGTCGCGCCAGCGGACGAACTTTTGACCGTTTCGGTGATCTGACCGACTGCGGCTGCGGTTTCTTCCAGCGAGGCTGCCTGCTGTTCCGTGCGTTTGGCAAGTTCATCAGCCGAAGAGGCAAGCGCGACAGACCCGGCTTCTACCGGACCGGATGCGTCTGCAACATCTGACAGGGTGGAACTGACGGCATCGACCATGGCGTTGAAGTCGCCGGTGATCTTTTCGTAGCCCTCACCGAGATTGGAGAGGCGGACTGTAAAGTCACCTTCGGCAAGCGATTCCATGGCATTTGCCAGTTTGGTCATGGCGGCTTGCTGCTGGGTTGCGTTTTCCTCGATTGCGCGGCTGTTTTGCGCGCGTTCGCGTTCAATTGTCTCCCGGTTTTCGCGGTTGACGCGTTCCTGTTCGGTCTGCTCGATGGATTGCTGGCGGAAGTGCTCGAGGGCACGGGCAACAACGCCGATTTCATCGCCGCGGTCCTGACAGCAGACTTCTGCGTCATAGTCACCGGGCTGAAGCGCGTTAATACGGCCGGAAATGGCTTGGAGCGGTTTGCCGACCATGGCACGCATAGCCAGAAGGAAAGCGCCGATGGCAAGCGAGATGGCCACGAGCTGGAATAGGATCTGGCCACCAATCTTGGTCAACGCCGCCTTGTAGATGGAGTCTGTTGCCCAGGATGTGACAACACTGCCGATTGGACGACCCTTCTTGTCGCGGGCGATTGGCACGGATATGCCAACATAACCGCTGGAGGCGCTCGACATGGCAACCATTGTGGCTTCTGTCGCTGGATCCTCGGCAGGCATCAAGGGTTGAGGATCTGCAAGCGAGGTGCCTCCTAGGCTCCAGGAATGGATAAGTTCGCCTTCCTTGTTGAATGCAGCGAATTGCACAAGGTTGAGGCTCGGGTCATCGCGGTACAGCGCGTAGGCGTCCTGAACAGCCTCGGCTTTGCCCCACTTGACACCGCCACTTGCAAGATCGGCGAACTGTTCGGAGCTGTTTTTCCAGGCTGCAGATGCCGTTTGCAGGCTGCTGGACGTTTGGTCGCGCCAGATGAAAGTTGCAAAAGCCGCCAGACCTATGAGGTTGATGGACACGATGATGGCGACGAGCTTGTCTGTCAAAGACAGTCGAGAAACCAGATTCAGCATGTTTCCTCCAATGGAACCCGCGTCCCGAAAGGAGGTAGATTCAGTGGACCGACAGCCGAAACCAATCGACCCAATATATTTTCATTAGCTCTAATATTAGGAAAATTCTACTAACGGGGTATGAAATCCCGCTCACTGGTTCTAGGGAGAAAGAAATCAATCAGTTAGACGCATTTCGTCAGGTTCCATACGGATGGACGACAACGTGGAGAGGAAATTCATTCCAAGCAAACTCTCTGCGAGTGCGCCACGTTGGGCAACGCTTGCCGCGACATCTTGGCGGATAATTGGGCCAACAGCCACGTCGCGAAGCATTGTGGAAGCAGCCATGGTGGCGCCATTTGCTGTGAGAATGCGTTGGTTGAAGCTTAGCGACTGCACGTTGATACCGATGCGCTCGGCATCCTCGTAGCTCAGCGCAATCCGGCTGGCGCCGGTGTCCACCAGCATCGGCAGAGAATTGCCATTGAGCTCTGCTGTCACAACGAAATGGCCGTCGCGCTGCTTTCGGATCACCACTTCGTCGCTGCCATTGGCTGTTGTGAGTACAAACGGGCTGCCCGGCATGAGTTCGGCCGCGACGCGCAGGCCGACATCGCGTGCGTCATCGCGATAGAGATAGGCGGTGACGAGGGCGAGGGCGATCAATGCCCAGATACCGAGATATTTCAGGTTCTGGCCAAGATTTTCGCGTGAGGCGAGGATGCCGGTGCCAAGCAGGGTGGCAAGCGGCAGAAGGTATATGAGGCTGCCGAAGTCATCATTGGATATCCCGAATGTCTGACCGCTGTCGTGGTTGAGGATCAGAAGAACCAGGCCGGCGGCAATGATGCCGAGAATGACAGTGAGCCGGTTCATTCCCCCCGCCTTTCCCGAGCCATGCGCTGGCGTTTAGTTTCACGACGCGGTTTGTGCTCCACCGTTTCCAGCCGGGCAGGCAGTGTATCCATAATGGCGCGGCGCTCTTCAGGCGAATAGGTTATCCATGCTCCGATTTCCCGCTGCGTGCGACCGCAGCCGAAACAAAAGCCGGTTTTGTCATCAATGGAGCAGACGAGGATACAGGGCGATTCCATGAGCGTGATTTAGGTAATGATTGTGGCGGTGAAAAGGATCGCGATGGCAGTAATTTGCTGGCAGGCGCCCAATGTGTCGCCCGTGTGGCCACCGATCTTGCCTTTCGTGAGGCGGGTAAAGCCATAGGTGGCGGCAACGGCGACAAGTGGGAACGCAAATGCGGGCAGAGGGCCGGAAATCGCGAGGCCAAGCAGGAGAGCTATGACTGCGCTGCCGAGCAATGCGGTCGTAACCGCAGTTGCCTCCGGCTGACCGGCTGAGGCCGCAACACCATCCTCGCGTGCTGGTTTCGTAAGCACCCAGTGGAGCACGATTGCAGCGCGCGAAAGCGTTTCAGCGGTCAGCAGGGCCAAGACGGCGGCAAGCGGTGAGCTTGTGGCAGCAATACTGGCAAGCGCGCTGGCACGCAGACCGAAGGAGAGGATGAGGGCCGCAACGCCATATACGCCGGTACGGCTGTCATGCATGATTTCCATAATGCGGGCTTTGTCACGACCACCCCAGAAACCGTCTGCCGTATCGGCGAGGCCATCTTCGTGCAGAGCACCGGTGATGAGCGTTTGTATGGCGAGCGCTGAAAAAGCTGCAAATAGCGGGCCAACGCCGATGGCAAGAAGCAAGCCGAGGAGCGCTGCAGCGGGCAGTGAAATGATGAATCCAGCTGTGGGAAATGCCTGCACCGTGCGGGTAAGACGAAACGCGCCATCTGCAAAGAAACGGGCGGGCATGGGGATGCGGCTTAAAAAGCCGATCGCTCTAAAAATATCGCCAAAATATTCGCCCAAGGGCCTGTTCTCCTCAGCTGACGCTTCCAGTTGCCGCAACGCCGCATTTGATGTTGCTCTTGAGCGCACCTGTCAATAGAAAGCGGCATGTGCTTTGGCATGACGGTGTAGCCGTTTCCAGGGCAAACTATAAGAACGATGGAACAGGAAAGACTGTCTGATGAACGCCACGGGCATGCCGTTTGACGATTTTCGCACACTTTTGAATAACTTGCCGGGTCCCGACACCGCCGCTCTGGCCGCTGCTCGTGAACGCGACAGCCAACTGACCAAGCCGCCGGGCGCTTTGGGGCGCCTGGAAGAAATTGCAATGTGGCTCGCTGCATGGACGGGCAAGGCTCCCGAAGTGAAGAACCCGCTGGTGGCAATTTTTGCGGGCAACCACGGTGTGACCAAAAAGGGCGTATCGCCATTTCCGCCGGAAGTGACGAAGCAGATGGTTGCAAATTTCACCGCTGGCGGTGCGGCCATCAACCAGATTTGCAAAACCAATGACCTGGGTTTGCGGGTTTTCGACCTCGCGCTCGATATCCCGACCGGCGACATCACAGAAGAAGCAGCCCTTTCTGAACGCGACTGTGCAGCCACGATGGCCTTTGGCATGGAAGCGCTTGCAAACGGCACTGACCTGCTTTGCATCGGCGAAATGGGCATCGGCAATACGACGATTGCAGCAGCGCTCTGCTACGCGCTCTACGGCGGCAAGGCGGAAGACTGGGTAGGTCCCGGCACCGGCGCGGAAGGCGAGGGCCTGCAGCGCAAGATTGACGCGGTGGAACAGGCAATCGCTTTCCACAAGGATCATCTGAACGATCCGCTGGAAGTGTTGCGCCGCGTTGGTGGCCGAGAACTCGCGGCGATGGCGGGCGCTATTCTGGCAGCACGTGTCCAGAAAGTGCCGGTTTTGATTGATGGCTTCGTGGCAACAGCTGCAGCAGCGGTTCTGAAGGCGGCAAACCCGTCGGCACTTGATCACTGCCTGATTGGCCACGTTTCCGCTGAGCCGGGCCATATGCGCGTGGTCGAAAAGCTTGGCAAGACGCCGCTTCTGGCACTTGGTATGCGGCTCGGTGAGGGGACAGGGGCTGCTTTGGCCGCTGGTATTGTGAAAGCCGCTGCCGCTTGCCATTCCGGCATGGCAACATTTGACAGCGCCGGTGTTTCCAACAAGGACGATTGATTGATGAACCCGCCCAACGAGCCGCCCTTCAAAAAGGAAACCGGCATTCGGCATTTCTTTGCCGCAGCCAGTTATTCATGGGCCGGATTTTGGCGGCTCGTGAAGGAATCAGCGTTTCGCCAGGAGTTGGGTGCGTTTATTGGCGGACTTGTTATACTGATCTGGTGGGGAGCGGCTGTCGAGCGGCTCCTCATTTTTGTTGTCCTGATGCTGGTTCTCTTTGCTGTGGAGGCGTTGAACACAGCGGTAGAAGAACTGGTGGACCGTGTTTCACCGGAATATTCGAGCGCGGGCAAACATGCCAAGGACCTGGGCTCTTTTGCCGTTGCGTGTTTGATTGGAGCAAATGCGCTCTATTTTCTCTATGCGCTGGTTTTCTGAGGTCGGTATAGTTCGGAAAAGAGTGCTCATATCGCCGCAGAAGGGTTCAAAACAGTCGCACGCGTTGCTAGAGCGTTTCCGGTGAAAACCGGATCACCGAAAACGCTCTATCTGTTTGTTTTTGCCGCTTTGTCCGACGCCGAAGCGAACACGCTTCGGCTGGAAATTTATTGCCCGGTTGAAATCGCTGACGTGGCAGATTGCAGTCAATTCGTCGTCCTTCGGATATGACCAATTTGTCCAGCTACTGCGTTGCAACGGCTTGAAAATAGACAGTATTTTCTGC
>JBNKQT010000262.1:0-4411 GCA_050297115.1 Ensifer sp.
CAGGCTTTTGGCGATCTGCAGCTCCGGCCCGAAATCTACGAGGTCAGCCACTTGCACTTGTACCTTCATCAACCCGTCGAAGGTCTGATAGGTGCGATTTCCTTTTGCGCCGCCTATCTTCGCCCCATATTCCTGCTCAAGCAGAGCATCGAATGTGCCCAGGTCAACCATCGTATGGTCGCGGAACCGTGCGACCTGTGCGCTCAGCTCACGGGCGAAGGCCATGATCTTGCGAACTGTCTCGTCCTGCAGTTTGTCTTCGGCCTTGACCGTCTCCTTGGGCACCAGTCGCCCCTTGGCATCAGCCATGAAGTCGCGGCCATTGACCACGGTAATGCCGTTGTCCGGCTTCTCTTCCAAAATCACTGCGTTCATTTCAAAGTCCCTTCGTTTGACTGTTGATTTCAATTTCCGCCCCGTTGCCAAGCAGCTGCCCATCCAGCGGCACATGCGTCGTTCCAGTCAGCAGTTCGATGCGCATTTCCATGTTGCGCGCTTCGATCTCGAATGCCTTCAGTGTGAGAATGAGACCTTTCAGATCATTGCCGATCTCCCCCTTCACGAACTGACCCGCCATCTGGTTCAGACTGTCACTCAGCATTGGCCTACTCCTCAGCGATCCGGCTTCTTGCCGAAATCAGGTTTGACGACATTGCCATCCGGCTTCAGGTCGTCGGCAGTCCTGATTGGCTGAAACTCGGCGTCACCCTCCGGTTTCACCTTTGGCCTTCTCAGTTCCTGTAATTGTTGGAAGGCCATCTGCTCCGCTGCCCTTGCGGCCAGGCCGGAACTCTCAAGCATGCGGAACACGCTGACTTCGATTTCAAGATTTCGAACGCTGGCGCTAATCTGGTTAATGAGCCGGACAATGGTGCTCAGGTTCTTCTCGTCCAGCGAGACGAAGCCGTTGTCACATGGCAGCTTTGTCATAGTATCGCTGACCATGTTGAGCGCGTCAGACGCTGCGTGGGTGCCGCTCATGAGAACTCTCCCACATCCCTACTCTTCCAGGCAGCTTGAATAAGATCGTGGGAAACCTCACTCCGCATAGCGATCGCCTGCAAATGAGCGGCCCGCATCGTTTTGTCGATCTGTCCAAGCGCACCACCCTTCCGGCCTATTCCGGTCAACAGCTTGATTGACTTTTCGTCAGTCACACCCCAGGCGGCGATTGCGGCGGCAATGTCCTCAGGATAAGGCACGAGGCGCTTGAGGCGTTTGCCCACACGGCGCTTCAGCTGGTAAACCGCTTGGCCATCAGTTTTGCCCTTTGCTTTTACCCCTTCTCTGAAAGCCGTCTCGATGTCTTCGTTGCCAACCAATGCCACGCCGCATTCGTACAGGTCTGAAAAATGGCGCAGCTGGTTGACCGCATCGGGCACGAGGTTCTGTGCCTCATCAATGATCAACAAGCTGTTTTTCGATTGCGCCAGGCGCTGCCCGATAGCGCGGGTAAAGGCAGCCGGGTTATGAACATGGATGCCAAGCTCTGAGACCAGTTCGGTCAGCATTGCATGCACCGTTTTTGTATGCGGTGAGACGGTAGCCATGAAGACGTTTGATCGCATCGCCTGGTATTGTCGGCATGAGGTCGTTTTCCCCATTCCAGCGCCAAGCGAGATCAACGTCAGATCGCCAAGTGCCTGCGCTTGACCGAGCGTATTGAACACTTCCTGCGCGGTCTTGGTTTGAAAGAAACTCGGAGACTTGGGAAGTTCGAAAAGCCCGGATTGGCTCTCCTGCTGATCCACCCAGCGGCGAACCGCAGCGTTCTGGTTGTCATAGCGCCCGGCATATTTGGCCGAATACCACTGGCTGAATGTGCCCTCGGCCATACCTATGCGCTTGGCCGTCTGTGCCTTGTTGAGGCCCATCCGCTCCGCGTTTTCCTTCACCTTGAGCCTTAACGTCTGAAACTCTTCAATATCGGCTTCCGACCGCCCCGTTCCGCCGATAGGTGGCAGGTCGGGCGGCAAATCCCATGCGCTTTCGGTTGTCATTGTGCTTGTCGCAATATTCATTTATAAGGTTCCTTGCTTTGATTGGGCGGGGAAATCCCCGCCACTTTTTTAGGAACCGTACACGTTACATTTCGGTCCGTTCTTTCGAGGACATTCAGTCCTCAAGCCCGCCTTGAATGAGCTTCAAAGCCCGTTCGAGATTGGCCTCAAAGTCGATCTGTTCAGCCCGCTCCTCTTCGTGATGTTTCACCGCCAGAGCGGCGTTGCCCGTGGCAATGCGTGTCACAACCGGCTTTTCAGGCTGTGGCTTGGTGGTGGTTGTGCCGCGATAGTAAATCTCGCCCAGCTGCTCGGCGCTCATCACGCGCTCGGCCTCAACCACCTTGCGCAGGTCACGCATGTATTCCTTGCGCTTGCGGTTGTGGCGGCGGCTTTCTTCCTGGTCGAAATAACCCGTATCGTCGACGCAATCCGCCTCGCAGATCAGCGCGTTATTCAGGTCATAAACAAGGATCGGCTTGTGCAGATTATCGGGGTCAAACCTCAGAATGACTTTCTTTCCGGCCCACGCGGTCAGCGCGCTGTTCCAGTAGCGGTTTTGATGGAAGTTGATCTCCCCATTGCCCTTCTTGGCGCGGATCGCTTCGCTGGCCATCAGCCAGAGGCTCTTCTGCGCGGTCGTCGGCCACGAAACGATGGTGCCTTCCTCGGCAAGCGAGGCAGAAAACGTTTCATCGAATGACCGGCCTTTGCAGGCAGCCGATGTGCGGCCTTCCTGCGCATTGTGTTCCATTATCTGCGCATCAACATGCATGCGAAATTCTTCAAGCGGTATCGCGCGGGTCGCATAGTTTTCGGGCTTCGCGTCCGGCCTGTTGCCGGTATAGGCACCCGCACAAATCGGGTGCTTGGCAATATTGTCAGCCAGATCACGAAACGCCCGTTCAATCGGTTTCGACTGACCGGAATAGGGCTGCGTCCAGTGGATTTTGACACCAAGCGTAGTGAGCAAACCTTGCGGGTCGTCTGGCTTGTTCTTGAACCGGAAGCGGTTGCTGGTCTGGCCGGAAATCCATTTGGAGGTGAAGGCGCGCCCGTTATCCATCACGATCTGGTCAGGAATGCCGTAACGCTCAACCATGTCGCCAATGGTCAGCCGAACTGTTTCCCAATTTTCGCTGTCAGACAAACGCCAGCCTACGAACTTTCCGGAATAGAGGTCTTGCAGCGCAATCAGCATCATGCGCACCGGCGTTTCAGACCAGGGCACGTCAACAAACACGTCCAGTTTGTGACCATCCATGTTCACTGCCTGCATCGCATGAAGCGTGTGGCGGATACGCCGCTGCGCGGGATAAAGCGCCTTTGCCGCATCCTTGCCGCTGCGGGCATAGGTAATCACCGCATCATTGATTTCTGCAGCCACACGGCGGCGCAGCGTGCGATCGGAGGGCACGGGCGACCAGCCTTCCTTGCTGGCAACCTTTTTCATGCGCCGGTAGCAGCTCGTCATGGACGGCTTTTCTGGCCGCAGATAATCGGAAACAAAATACTCCCATGCGCGCGGGTCGCAGTCAGAGCGCTGCGCGGTGGCCGCAAAACTTGGTGCAAGTGCAGCCAGCCAGTCTTCACGCGGCCAACCCTCGGTGAGCGAGCGCCAATTATAGAGCGTGGCAAAGCTGATATCGTTCTGCCGGGACACCGCTTCCATGGCAACCGTTGTCGCAAAGCCAGCCTCTTCCAGAGTGCAAACTGCATGAAGCGCGTTCAAACGCACTTCGCAGGTCTTTTTATGCTTGTCTGAAAGCTTCTCATAGCGCTCCCACAGAGCCGCAATCTCGATGCGCTTTCCCTGTGGCGTCTGCTCTTCAGCCATTATTTTCAGCCGCAACTGGGCTGCCGCAGGCAACAGCGAAATATGATACTCAACTCCGCCACCACGGCCCTCGCGCTTGCGGGTCTTCTCAGGCAGGGATGACCAACCGAAGGCATCAGCCAGCTTGTTAACGCCGCGTTTTGATGCCGGGATGTCGGGGAGATTGAGCGCCGCGAGTTCGGCTGAAGTGTACCACTGTTTCATGCCGCCGCTCCAAAGAGCCAGCAAAGCCCCATGATGCCGCCATACAAAACCGCCGCAACGAACAGTGCCCAAAACAGCGCCATCCAGTGAGGAACTCCGGCCATGCGGAGGAAAAAATATGGCAGCCCCAAAAATATGATCGTGTTTTGTATCATGCGTTATTTCCCCTTTTGACTGCCGTCCTAATCTCCGCTTCGTGGCGTTCCATCCAGCGCAAGGTCTCCGCTGCAGCCTTCATATGTTCGCGATGGAGGTTGCCTTTCGGCCCGGCTTCAATCGTGCAATTTCGTTTGATAAAAGCCTCAACCGCCGCCGCCTGCGATGAAAGAGAAACCCTGCTCATTTGCGCCCCCTGAGGCCCGTGAGTTCG
>JBNKQT010000263.1:0-5705 GCA_050297115.1 Ensifer sp.
AGATTGGAAGCCGCCAAGATTTGCGGCTGGTCTGAGATCGCCATCAAAATCATCAAAGCGAAAAGCGAGCATGAAGCGGCTGAATACCGTTTGCATGAAGTTATGGAAAATATCGGGCGTCGGGAGCTTACTATTCTCGACCGCGCGCACCACCTTTTTGAATTCGACCGCGTGATGAAGGAATTGCACCCGGAGCTGAAAAAAGGGGGCAACAAGCAAACAGAAAAAGTCGACGAAGATCGCCGAACGGCAATCTTTGCCATTCGGGCGGACATTGCAGAAAAGGTTGGCCTATCCGACCGTTCTATCCGCATGGCAGTTCAGCTTTGGAAAGCCCTTTCCAAAGAAACGCGTGCGCGCGTAGAGGGAACATGGCTCGCGAACCACCAGGCGGGTCTGATGGCTCTCGCCGGTGTAGGCGCAAAGCAGCAAGCCAATATCCTTGAGGTTCTATTTGATCCCGAACAGCCACCCAAGAGCGTGGCAGAGGCGATTGAGTTTCTGGATAAGGGCGCGCTTCTCAATTCGCGCGAAAAGCAAATCAAAGGCCTGCTTTCCGGCTTTGCCAAGCTGGATGACAGCACATTTGATTTGGTGCTTTCATCACAGCGCGAACGGGTCGCGGCATGGCTTGAGCGTCAGGGGGAAGCCTGATGCGTGCGCAAGAGTATTTTACAGCGCTGGAAGTGGCCGAGACAGCCAAAAGGATCGGCGCGGGTTCTGTACCGCATACGAAGCGCAATGTGCAGGCACATATCAAGCGCAATGATCTGGATATTTCACCGCTGGCGCGCAATCGCCAAGCCAAACGTGGTGGGGGCCGTGAATACCATTTCAGCCTGTTTCCTGACGAGTTTGTAACCCGTCTGATTTCGCACAATGAAAAAGAGCGTGTGCTCGAAGAGCGCAAAGAGGTGATGGCGAAGCAGCAGGCCGCGCTTGAGGGGCTGTCCACGGCTGAGCTTTCAGCACGACAGCGAAGCGTCATGGAAGCGCGGTCAGCGATTATTCAGGCTGTGAAGCTCCAAGAGATTGAGGCAGGCCAGACACGCGGCCAGGCAGTGAATGCAATTGTGGCACGCGCACAGACCGATGATGGTCTGAAGCGACTTGCCAATAAGGCCAATGATCGGGGCGGCGAGGGTCGAACGCTGTCTCGTTCAGCGGTTTATCGCTGGCTCAAAGAGCACAAAGAAGGTGGTCTGGCAGGCCTCGCACCAAAGGCAACGAAGGAAACGCATTCGTTTCCTGACTGGTTCAAAGCATTCATGAGCTTTTATGCACGTCCGCAGGCCCCGACCATTACCGAAGCGTTTGAAGACTTCCGTTACAGCCTAAACAACCCAGCCGACGCGCCGTCCTATTCACAAATCCGACGCGCTCTTAGCAAGCTCGACAAGCGTGAAGGCACACAGGCGCGGCACCGTGGTCGAGAGGGCGTTTTGGCGATTAAGGCGCGTCACGCCTACGTTCTGCGCGATACCAGCGGCCTATTGCCGACATCCGTTTACACGGCAGACGGCAAGACCTTTGACGCCGAGGTACAGCACCCAATCCATGGCCGACCATTCCGGCCTGAAGTAACAAGCATTCTTGACGTTGCCACACGACGCTGCGTGGGCTGGTCTGCCGGATTGGCGGAAAACGCCCGCGACGTGAAAGACGCCTTGCGCGTGGCCGTCATGAATTGCGGCATTCCGGCTGTCTTCTATGTGGATAACGGTTCCGGCTTCAAGAATGCCATGCTCGACGATGACCTGACAGGCATGTGCGGGCGTCTAGGCATCACCAAAATGCACTCCCTGCCCTACAACTCGCAGGCGCGCGGCATCATTGAACGCTTCAACGCCACGCTGTTTACGCCTTTAGCCAAAAAGCTACCCACCTACGTGGGGGCGGACATGGATCGGGAGGCCAGACAGAAGGCCTTCAAACAGACACGCCGAGACCTAAAAGAGATTGGCACCTCCTCGCTATTGCTGACGTGGACCGAGTTTCTTCGGATCATGGATGAACGCGTGGAAGCCTATAACAATCAGCCCCATGCCGGTGTGGAATATCGCGACGAAGACGGGCGCAAGGTGAAACGTTCGCCGATGGATGCATGGCGCGACGCGGAGAACAGCGGCTTTGAGGTATTGGGCCTGATGGCGCATGAGGCCGACGACCTGTTTCGACCAACAGTCAAACGCCGGACACGGCGCGGCATGGTGGAGTGGATTACAAACTCCTACTTCCATCTGGACCTTGAACCTTATGATGGTCTGGACATTCTGGTTGGCTTTGACGTCCACGATGCAGGCCGCGTGTGGTGCCGTGAAATTGACATCACTCCAGAAGGAGAGCAGCCCGGAAAGCTCATTTGCGTCGCCCAGTTTGAGGGCAACAAAGAACGCTACATCCCGCTCTCATACGAGAAGCACGCTATGGAAAAGCGGCACAAAGCGCGCCTTTCCCGGCTGCAAAATCATGTCGACGAAGTCGAATTGGAACTCAACCCCAATCGCTTCCTGACGCAGTCAGCTGAACAACCATTTGAAATCGGCCCAGTGGTGACCTCCCCGCCCGCGCCGATTGAAGCCGTGGCCTATGACGATCAAGGCATTCCTCCAGAGCCTCGTCAGGCCACGGCAGACCATTCACACGTCAGCGCGCACAAACGCCCCGCCTTCTCAGACGATGCAAGCTTTGCCCGGTGGTGCTGTGAAAACCCGGACGATGTTTCGGAAAAGGATCGGGCGCTCTTGCGTACGCTCGCGCGAGACAAAAGCGCCCGTGATTACTTGAGAACCCACGAAGTCGATCTAACCGCCCTGGAAAAGCTTGTCCGACCGGCTGCGTGAAACCCAACAACTAGGAGCATATCTATGCGGAACAAATTTGTCGAGACCAGCAATGTGAAAGCGTTTCACCAAGCGCTGCAAGTGCTGAACCGACGCGGTGCAGGTGAAGCCTGCCTGATGGTGATTGACGGCGTGCCTGGGCTTGGCAAGACCACGGCGTTGCAGCACTGGACAGCAAAAAACAGTTGCATCTATCTGCGCGCCAAAAAGCAGTGGCGCGCGCCCTGGATGATGAATGAGCTTCTGGAAGAGCTGCGCATCACACCACCGCACCGTTTCGAGGACAAATACAAGCTGGCACTGAACCAGATCGGCCAGCGTCAGGACCGCGCGTCAATCGACGGGCAGGTGTTTGCCATCGTGATCGACGAGGCCGACTTCATAAGCCGCAACGTTGATTGCATGGAGACCATGCGCGACCTTTCAGATGGTCTGGAAGTGCCAGTGATCTTCGTCGGCATGGGGCGCATTCGGAACAACCTCGCCCGCTTTCCGCAGGTGATGAGCCGTGTTTCACAATATGTCGAATTTGCGCCCGCAACACATTCAGACGTTTGCGAGCTTTTTGACGGCCTTTGCGAAGTACCGGTCAAGGACGATCTAAAAGGCTTCGTGCACAAAGTTTCGAAAGGCTTCAACCGCGAAGTCAAGGAAGCAATTGCCTCTATCGAACGCTACGGGCTGCGAAACGATCCACAAGACGGCGAAGCCTTCGGCATAAGCGATCTTGGCGGGCAGTTCCTCATGAAGGACCGTCAATCTGGTTCACACATCATGGTACCGGAGTTTGCGTAATGAGCGGAATTGCAAGAACACAGATGACCGTTCTCACCGCGATGCAATCCGGTAAGGACATGTCTCTCGACGAACTGGATGGAATGCTTGGCATTGAGCGTCGCTACATCATCAATGCATGCACAAGGCTTTGCAGTTCAGGGCATATAGAGCGGGCCGAGAAGGGGGTTTACCGAATTACCGAACAAGGTTCGGCCCAGCTGAAAAGCGGAAAGCCCTTAAAAAGCGGAAAGCTAGGCAAGCGAAGCGGCGTGCGCCGGGTCCGCGCTGGCGGGCTTCGCCAAAGGCTCTGGAACGCCATGCTACAGAATAGTGCCGGGGGGTTAAACAAGTCGTTCAGCCTACCGGACCTGCTGACCGTCGCCCTTAACACAGACGAAGAAACACCCTCCACCTACAACAACGCCGGGCAGTACATACGCCAACTTCAGCAAACTGGTTATCTGAAGAGGCTTACTCGCCGCCAGCCTGGAACACGACCCGGATCAAACGGGTTCACACTCTACAAGCTGGAGCGAAACACCGGAGAGAAAGCCCCCGTTGTCCGCGCCCGTCAGAAGCAGATTTATGACCCCAATACGAGCGAGCTGCACACATGGTGAACTGGCTCGACATACTCAAAGACCAAGTGGCAAAAAGCAGCAAGGCGGACGTGGCAAAGCGCATTGGGTACAGCCGCACCGCCGTCTCGCTTGCACTCTCAGGCAACTACAAGGGATCGACGGACAAGCTGGAAGCAGCCGTTCTTGAAACCTTCACCGGCCCCATAGAATGCCCCTTCCTTGCTGAACGGATCAGCAGCGACGATTGCACCGATTTCAGAACTCGCCCGATACCCCAATCGAGTGCCGCCGCGTTACGCCATTGGCGCGCCTGCCAAGCCTGCCCGCTTGCTCGCAACGAAAGCGAGGTGCGCCATGCTGTCTGACAACATTGGACGCCTACATGATCAGCTCCTTTGCGATGTTCATCGCGGAGTCTCACTAGGTAATGGTTTTGCAGAAGCGCTGATCTACGTGCTTGCTGATTGGCAAGTTGAAGCCTCGACGCTGGAGGCCAAACTCGCTCCCGCACCAGCCACCGAGACGCATTTTCAGCGCACCTTGCGGCTGGTGACAACGGAAGGGGGCGGCAATGAGCGCGGCTAGACCCTCCCAAAGCATATCGGAGCGCGTCACCGACCATGTCATGGACCAACTCTACGCCATCGTCCGGCGTGCTGTCGAAAGAGAGGTTGGCGAAGAACTCGCCGATCAACGGGCGCAACTGGCGGAAGACCGCGCAAGTGTAGACCGGCAAAAGCGGGCAAAACTGCAACCCCGCCTGCCCTCGCACTCGCTCGTGAAGGCGGCTGCCGAAGTGGCTGAAGTCTCCCTTGCCCTGGAAGACGCCAAATTCACACCCGGCGAACGCAACGCCCGTGAAAAACTCGAAAAAACCATCACACAACTGCGCACGGAATACCGCCGATACGCAGCTGACCAACGCAGAAAAGGAATTGTGAAATGAACAGCGAAACACGCACGAATGAGGAAGTTCCAAAAGGCTACCTGAAAGACCGGAACGGATTGCTGGTCCCGAAAGACAAGGTCAAGAAAGTGGACACCGAACGCGACAAAGTTGTGCGAAGCCTGATCACCGATGCACTGAAGGTCAATCAGATCATTGCCGACTTCAAAGATACAGCGATGCAGGCGGTTGCCGACTTCGCCGACCTTTCGGCGACCGAATATGGCGCAAAGCTTGGTGGGAAAAAGGGAAACATGACCCTGTTTTCGTTTGATGGCGCATTCAAGATCGAACTGGCAATTAATGAAAACCGCGCGTTTGACGAACGCCTGCAAACGGCCAAAGCACTGATCGACGAGTGCATCCACGAGTGGATGAAAGGTTCGAACCACAACATTCAGGCCCTGGTTCAGAACGCTTTCAAAGTCGACAAACAGGGCAAGGTTTCAGTGGAACGCATTCTTGGCCTCCGCCATCTAAAAATCGAAGACGAACGTTGGGAAAGCGCCATGAATGCCATTTCTGACAGCATCCAGATCACAGGCTCCAAGCGCTACA
>JBNKQT010000264.1:0-2429 GCA_050297115.1 Ensifer sp.
CATTCGCTTTCCAAGAACATGGACGGCGCAGACGTTCGCTTCTGGATGGGTTTTGGCGACCACTATATCAACGTCTTCACGGTTCTGAAAAACATCGGCCTGCTTTCCGAGCAGCCGGTGAAGCTTGCCAATGGCGATGAAGTTGTACCGCTGAAAGTGGTCAAAGCCTGCCTGCCCGACCCGGCATCGCTGGCGCCGGAATATGAAGGCAAGACTTGCATTGGCGACTTCGTGAAAGGCACGAAGGACGGCAAGGAGCGCGAAGTCTTCATCTACAACGTGGCAGACCACAAGGAAGCCTATAACGAAGTGGGCTCGCAGGGTATTTCCTACACCGCTGGTGTGCCGCCGGTTGCAGCCGCCATCCTCGTTGCCAAGGGCGTTTGGGATGTGAAAAAAATGGCCAACGTGGAGGAACTGCCCCCGCAGCCTTTCCTCGCAGTCCTCAACCGCATCGGCCTGCAGACGTCCATTCGCGACGAAAACGGCGAGCGTGACCTAGAATTTGTTGAGCCTTGATATTGGATATCAACCGAGACGGAAACCCGGCCTGTGTGCCGGGTTTTTTATTTTTACAGCCCCATGCCAAGTACGGCGGACCATATTGAAACCGTTACAACGCCGATAGCGGTTGTGAGCGTGATAACGGAAGCCGCCAGATTGCGTCCGGTGTCAAACTGATTAGCCAGCAGCCAGGCATTCATTCCAGTCGGCATGGTTGCCGCCAGAACGGCACTCATGGCCCAGACATCTGGAAGACCGACGAGCTTGGCCAAAACAAACACTGAAAATGGCATGAACAACAATTTCAGGCTGCTGATGACGGTCGCAGCCAACACATTGCCCGCAACCGGGTATTGGCGAAGCGACATACCTACCGCGATCAACCCAGCCGGGCCTGCAATGCCTGCAATCTTGCGAATGAATGTTTCTGCCCCGCTCGGGATAGTCGCCCCTGAATAGCGGAAAACAAGGCTGAAAAGTATGGCGACGATGATCGGGTTGCGGATCAGGGTTGCAAACACCTTGCGCGCTGTTGCGAAGGCACTGCGGGCATTTTCCCTGCTGCTTTGGCTCTCCATCAAAATCACGCTGATTGCCATCATAATCGGCAGATGGATCGCCAGGATCAGAGAAACAACTGTCAGCCCTTCATGCCCGAAAACATCGGTGATCAGCGGCAGCCCGATAAAACCCAGATTTGAAAAGCAGGATGCAAAAGCGCCGACGATGGAAGCACTGGCATCCCGTTTAAAAACAAGCCGGGTGATGGCCTGCCCTGCGAGCCAGGCGAGCCCTATACCGCCAAAATACGCAACCCAAAGCCGGAGTGGGGAAACAGTGGCGAAGTCACCCTGTCCAAGTGTCAGAAACAGAAGGCAGGGGATTGCCACGCGGAAAACAAATGCGCCCAACGCATCACCGACACCTGCCTTCAAATATCCAGTGGCACTGAGAAGCCAACCGACAAGAATGAGGATAAAAACCGGAAGAACGTTGGCAAATACGGCGGACATGAAATCTTTCTTGCAGCCATCGGCAATTCACTAACGGCTCAGTTTATTGTCAGTCGACAGACGGCTTCACACCCTGCCGGGCAGAACGCGGTCCGGGGGCCTGTGACCATCGAAATAGGTTCGAATATTGATGATAACTCGATTGCCCATATCAACACGACCTTCAAGCGTTGAAGAACACATATGCGGCATCAAAACCACCTTGCCCTGCTCAACAAGCTTCAGAAGTTTGGGGCTGACTCGCGGCTCGGTTTCAAAAACATCTAGACCAGCCCCGGCCAACCTGCCCTCCGAAATAGCCTTGACCATCGCCTTTTCATCAATCACCTGCCCGCGCGATGTGTTCACGATGTAGGCGTCAGGCGACATGAGCGCCAAACGGCGCGCAGACAGCAAGTGGAATGTTGCTGGTGTGGAAGGGCAATTGACAGATACAATATCAACGCGGGCCAACATCTGGTCGAGGCTCTCCCAATAGGTTGCCTCCAGCTCTTCCTCCACGCTTTCGCTGACACGATGGCGATTGTGGTAATGAATCGAGAGTCCGAACGCCTTGGCACGACGTGCAACGGCTGTGCCAATGCGGCCCATGCCAATAATGCCGATGCGCTTGCCCCAGATGCGCCGACCAAGCATCCATGTTGGTGACCAACCATCCCATTCGCCGCCATTGTCGGTCAGGATTTGCGCGCCCTCAACCAGCCGCCGGGGAACGGCGAGAATCAACGCCATCGTCATGTCCGCCGTATCTTCGGTCAGCACATTCGGTGTGTTCGTAACAGTGATTCCCTTTTTCGCAGCTGCATCAACATCAATGTGGTCTGTCCCGTTGGAAAAGCTGCAGATCAATTTGAGCTGTGGCCCCGCCTGCTCGATAAGCGCTGCGTCGATCTTGTCGTTTACAGTGGGCAC
>JBNKQT010000265.1:0-4365 GCA_050297115.1 Ensifer sp.
GGACGTTTTCTGGTCATTCTGGCTGTCATCGGAGCCGGTCTTGCAGCGGCGGCTCTTGTTTGAGGTCAAGGCACATATTTTGAGTCTTCAAACTCCTCAAAACGACAACGGCGCATTCTCTTTCACATTCTTCATCACAAAGAATGTCCGTGTCTGTCGCACGCCGGGCAACGCAATCAGACGCTCACCATGCAGCAGATTGAAATCCGCCATATCGCGCACCCGGATTTTCAAAAGATAATCGAAATCCCCAGCCACGAGATTGCAGTCGAGAACCTCCTTCATCTCCAGAACGGCCTTCTCGAATGCAGCGAAGCTCTCTGGCGTTGAGCGATCCAGAACAACCCCCACCATAACAAGCGCACCAAGGCCAACGCTCTCTGGCTCAATACGAGCACGAACGTCACGTACATACCCTTTTGCAAACAGGCGTTCGGTCCGTCTATGACAGGTCGCGGGACTAACATTCACCCGCATTGCAAGCTCAGCATTGGTCAAACGACCATCACTTTGTAGTGCCCGCAATATCTTCATATCAACACGATCGATTTCTTCATCGAAAGAATCTTTCATATTTGCCCTCAAAAACAGAAGAAGTCATTATTATAATCTGATATATGACAGATATTTCAGCAAAATGGTAGGTAAATTTGAAAGCACATTCCGTTGCTTTTCTTCTATGGTCCCGCGAAATTCGTATAGGAGCAAGCAATGTCACTGCTGGAAAAATTTGAACGTTACCCACTCACATTCGGCCCCACGCCAATTGAGCATCTGCCGCGCCTGACGGACGCACTCGGCGGCAAGGTGCAGATTTACGCCAAGCGTGACGACTGCAATTCAGGCCTTGCCATGGGCGGCAACAAGTTACGCAAGCTGGAATATATTGTGCCCGATGCGATCGCCTCGGGAGCCGACACGCTTGTTTCCATCGGTGGTGTTCAATCGAACCACACACGCATGGTAGCAGCAACCGCTGCCAAAATCGGCATGAAATGCGTCGTGATTCAGGAAAAATGGGTACCGCATTACGATGCCGTTTACGACCGCGTCGGCAACATTTTGATGACGCGCCTCATGGGCGCTGACAGCCGCCTTGTGGACGATGGTTTTGACATCGGCATCCGCAAGAGCTGGGAAGACGCCATTCAGTCAGTCAAGGATGCAGGCGGCAAGCCTTATGCTATTCCTGCGGGCGCCTCGGTGCATAAATATGGTGCGCTGGGCTATATCGGCTTCGCCGAAGAAGTGGCAAAACAGGAAGAAGAACTTGGCTTCATATTCGACTATATCGTCGTTTGCGTTGTCACAGGCTCCACCCAGGGCGGCATGATTGTCGGCTTTGCCAATCAGGATCGCGCCGACCGGGTAATCGGCATTGATGCCTCCGGCACGGTTGAACAGACCCGCGAACAAGTTCGCAGCATTGTCGATAATACGGCTGAGCTGGTTGGCCTTGGCCGCACCATTCGCGAAGACGAAATCGTCATCAACCCCGACTATGCCTACCCGGCCTATGGTGTACCCTCAGAGGAAACCAATGAAGCCATCCGCCTTGCCGCTCGCACCGAGGCAATGATGACAGACCCGGTTTATGAGGGTAAATCCATGCAGGGCCTGATCGACCTGACCAAGAAGGGTTTCTTCCCCGAAGGTTCCAAAGTGCTCTATGCCCATCTCGGCGGCGCACCCGCGCTCAACGGCTACAGCTATTATTACAAGGACGGCTAAGCCCTTATTGAGCGCAAGCAGCGGAGACGATCCCTCAAGCCTGTTCACCTTTAGGTCGAACATTTGCGATCGCCTTCTCTTTCAATTCGCGAAACTTCTTCGATGTTGAGGCCAGCTTCTCGTCCCATTCCGGGTTCGGTTGCTGGCCTTCAATTGTTTTGAAAAAAACTTGCATGAGTGCAAATATTGCCAAAGGCTCCAGCAGCGCCGCCTTGAACGCCCAGGCAAATATGAAGGCCAAAGCAAAACCCCAGAAACCCGTATCACCGGGCACAAGCGCTATGAGCCCGATCATGGGGGCGAGCAGCAGTGTAAAAATAATGAGCGTTGCCAACCACATGAAAAGCGAAAGCCAAATGGCGTTTTTCAGCATCTTTCCGTAATTCTGCGCATAGAGCACCAGCGCCTGACGGCTCGTTTCCCACGGGTTCTGCGAGGCAATCCGGATATTGTAGGCCAGTATGATCTCGTCGACATAGGTGAGCGACATTCGAACCGTGCCCCCGGCAATGGCCGTCAGGTTCTGTAGACCAGGGATCGGCAAAAAGCTTGCAATCGTGTTGATCGTTCCAATGATGACACTCAACACACCCTTGATAAGCTGATCCAACGCAAAGAGAATGGAGGCTTCGGCGAAGCGTTCTTTCACCACCTCTGTTGCGAAGGTAATTTGCTTTTGACCGTGGGGTAGCGGCATTCCATCATGCACTTGCACCAGCACAGCAATGTGGCCAGCTTTCACCAGATAGAGAACATATTCCCGCGCCCAATAGATAAAACCCGAGGCTCCTGCGAAGCCAACCAGTGCACCGTAAAAAGCACCTGCCCCACCATTGTCGCCCAACGAAGTCACGCCATAGCCAACAGCGCCACCAGCACCTGTTGAGACAACAAAAAGGACGGCAACGCCGAAATAGACCAGCATGCGCGTGATGATAAAAGGCGCTGTTTTGACCATCGCAGACAGCGCAGCCGACAGGCTGAAATCTAAACCCATTTCGTCCTCAATTAATTGATAAATTCCAGAGAGTGCCGCGCGATGAACAAACCCGCGCGCCAAGGTCGCATTTGCGGCCAATCCACTAATCAGTCAGGCGCAGATTGCCCTGCATCTCGATCTTGCAGTCAGCAAAACCAAGCTCAGCCATTTGCTCAAGACCGCCCGTATCGCCAAGAAGGGCTTCGATATTCAGCTGCGTTGTCGTCACAATCTCCGTTTCAGATTTCGCGACCATGCTCAGATAGGCGCCAACCTTCGAACAGGAAGAGCCGCTGCGCGCCGTGCAGGACGATATCTCGAAAAGCTCCCCGGAAAAGCTGTTGAGCCCCGATTGACGCCATTCAACAAACTGGTTCATCTCGTTGAAGGCTTCGGTCTGCGTGGGATCGAATTTGCCGCCCCATTGGATGTGCCGTGATGCACCACGGCGATTGAGAACGCCGCTGGAGCGAAGCATGTTTTCAAGCATCGGGTTGCACCCCTGAAAAACAGCATCGGTAACAGAAGCCGTCCAGGTCCCGTCTCTCGGCACGATACCACCGTCATTGGTTTCAAGATTAAGATCAACTTCACAGCGCCCACTGCCCCCATTGGCTTTGTGAAGCGTGTCGATGCTGCGGCGCTCGAAACTGAAACCATCTCCGTTTCGATAGATCGTCCAGTCTTCCACCGACCCCGAAGGCTTTGGCACACCAAAGAGCACGGCGGCTTCATCGAGTGTGACATTGGTCAGTGCGCATTTGCAGCCCTGACCTTCGTTGCAGGTCGCCATGAGCATTTTCTGCTGTGAACCCTGGCTATGGGCACTCGAGACAAACAGCAGCTGTGTCGCGGCCGCAGCCACGATGAAATGCAAGATTTTGGTCATGAAATCAGTTTCCCAGAAGTTGGTTTGAAATAGTATCAGCGCTTTTGCCGTTCATCGGAAGTGCGAGAGACTGAGGCTCATCTTCAGCAGCCGGCCCCGGCGATCCCGGACCTGTCTCACTGCGGGCCTCATTGTCTTCACTAATGCTGTTGGCTGAACCTGCCACAGGAAGGGCAATATCCTCCGGTGCATCCGGCGAAACAGCAATCGGTATGCGCACTATCGTCGCCCTGTTGCTACGGGCATCTTCCATAACATAGCGCAGCTCGTAGTCGCCGGGCTCAGAGGGCGCCGTCAGCGTATTCTGCACGAAGCCTTTTTCCCTTGGCGGCAGGTAGAAATAGGAGAGTTCGCCGCTATGCGGCTCATACCCCGCAGGCACGAGATCCACCCAATAGGCGTCGTCCAGTGGACCTTCAGCACGAACCGGAAATTCGACACCTGGACGAACCGCCGGAGGCGCAACAATCTTCGCCTGGCTTGCCGTGACGCGGATCGGCACAACCATGCCAATCGCCCGTTCACGCTCGCCCTGCACAATATACCTCAGGTCATAATCGCCAGTTTGAAGCGGTGCACGAATGCGCGCCGGGCTGCCATCCCGCGTATAAGCCCAGGTCGTCTCGTTTTCCGTTTGCGAACTGCCTCGCGGCACGATGTCGAGATAGTCTTCATCTCCGTTTGGTCCCTTCCAATTCACTACAATCGAGGCACCGATTTCAGCCGATGCAGGCCCATCAAGGGTAAATGCCCCCTCCGTGACCGC
>JBNKQT010000266.1:0-11597 GCA_050297115.1 Ensifer sp.
AATCGATCCGCAAATTCCCCAATCAACGCGACTTTGCCGCAATGATCGAAAAGGCCGGGTTCTCACGCGTTACTTACACCAATTACACGGGCGGCATCGCCGCACTGCATTCCGGCTGGAAACTCTGACCCCATGAGTACATTAGGCGCATATTTCCGGCTTGCCCGGGTCGGCTGGGTTTTGACGCGTGAAGGTGTGGTGTCGGCGCTTCCCTCCGAAGGGCTGCCGCTTCCTGTTCGCGCCGCCAAGAGCTTGGCAGGCCTTTTTGCGCGCAACCGCGCGAAAGACAAAAAACGATCTGACAGACTGGCGCGTGCGGTAGAACGGCTTGGACCATCTTATGTGAAAATGGGCCAGTTTCTGGCGACACGCCCGGACGTTGTTGGCAATGACTTCGCCGCAGACCTTGCCCTGCTGCAAGACCGTATGGCGACCTTTCCCAACCGCGAAACCGAAGCGCGTATCGTGGAATCGCTTGGCCGTACACATAACGAGCTTTTTGCGCATATTTATAATCCGATTGCGGCCGCTTCTGTTGCACAGGTCCATCCTGCAGAGGTTGTGGAAGATGGTGCCGACAAGAAAGTTGCCCTGAAGGTTATACGTCCCGGCGTACGCGCACGTTTCAGCCGCGACTTGGAGGCCATGTATCTGGTGTCGCGCCTGCAGGAACGTTTTCTGCCATCCAGCCGCCGTTTGAAGCCGGTAGAGGTGACCCGCACACTGGAGCAAACGACCCGCATTGAGATGGATCTGCGCCTTGAGGCAGCGGCCCTTTCAGAACTTGCTGAAAACACGCAGAATGATCCGGGTTTCCGTGTCCCAGCCGTGGATTGGGAACGCACAGGCCGCGATGTGCTCACGATGGAGTGGATCGACGGCGTCAAAATGTCGGATATTGAGGGGCTACGTGCAGCAGGGCACGACCTCAATGCGCTGGCCGACACACTGATCCAGTCTTTCCTTCGCCATACGCTACGCGACGGTTTCTTTCACGCCGATATGCATCAGGGCAACCTGTTCGTTGATGATGACGGGATTATTGTTGCCGTTGACCTGGGCATTACCGGCCGCCTGAACCGCAAACAGCGGCGTTTCCTCGCAGAAATCCTCTATGGCTTTATTACGCGCGACTACCGCCGGGTGGCCGAGGTTCATTTTGAAGCGGGCTATGTGCCCTCGCATCACGATATTGACAGTTTTGCGCAGGCCATCCGCGCCATCGGTGAGCCTATTCACGGTCAGCCAGCGGAAACCATCTCCATGGCCAAGCTGTTGACACTTCTCTTCGAAGTGACCGAGCTTTTCGACATGGCAACGCGGCCTGAACTTATCATGCTGCAAAAGACCATGGTTGTGGTCGAGGGTGTCGCCCGCACGCTGAACCCGCATTTTAATATGTGGAAGGCATCGGAACCCGTAGTGGGTGCATGGATACGCGACAATCTTGGCCCGAAACGCATTGTGAATGATCTGCGCGATGGGCTGCATGGCGCGATCAGGCTTGCCGAAGCCCTGCCGGAAATTGCTTCTCAAACTGAAAAGCTGCACGGCGAGTTGATGGAAATGAGCGAAAAGGGTCTACGTTTTGACCCTGAAACCGCTCAAGCGATCGGCAGAGCTGAAGCGCGGCATACCCGCTCTGGCCGGGTAGCGCTTTGGGTTATCGCTGCTGTGGCTATTTACATAGCCTGCACTCTTTCCTCCTGACGACCGCCCACAAAAATGCCCGGACAAAGCCGGGCATTTTCCAGAATATAGAAAGCTATGTATTAGCCGCGCAGAACACCACCCGTCGATTTTTCGACATTGGCAACAATACGGTTGGTAAGCGCTTCAAAATCCTCGTCCGTCAGTGTCTTGTCCGTTGGTTGGATCAGCACCTCAATCGCGATGGACTTTTTGTCTTCGCCGAGCGACGCACCTTCGAAAATATCAAAGACATTCACGTTGGTAATCAGCTTGCGATCCGCGCCCGTTGCAGCGCGCAGAATAGCACCCGCTTCAACCGATTTATCGACAACAAAGGCGAAGTCGCGTTTGACGGCCTGGAACTGCGACAACGTCATCACCGGCTTGGTGCGAGTTGCCTTCTTCTTCGGCTCAGGCATGGCGTCGACATAAACCTCGAAGCCACAAAGCGCGCCGGAAACATCCAATGCATCCAGAACCTTGGGATGAAACTCACCAAAGTAGCCAAGCACAATCTTCGGACCCATCTTAATCGTGCCGGAACGGCCGGGGTGATACCAATCCGGGCCACCTTTTTCGATCTGCACATTGCCCATCGGCATACCGCAAGCTTCCAGCACGGCAAGGGCGTCAGCCTTGGCATCAAACACGCCAACAGCCTGACCGCCACCGGTTTTGCTGTTGGACCACATGCGACCACTACCTGCCAGCGACGCGGAACCGCGGCGTACACCGCCCGCCACGCGGCGCTGGCCTTCCGGCGTGTCACTCTCGTATGTGCCGGACACTTCGAAAATTGCCACATCGCCATAGCCACGGTCAGCATTGCGCTGTGCAGCGGTCAGCAAGCCCGGCAAGAGCGACGGACGCATGTCTGACATGTCCGCGGCAATCGGGTTTTCCAGCTTCAGCTTGTCAGAGCCGCCGCCAAAGAGCGCTGCCTGCTCAGCCGAGATGAACGACCACGTCACGGCTTCCAGCATACCGCGGGAAGCCAGCGCGCGCTTGGCTGTGCGGGTGCGGATCTGCAGCGTTGTCAAAATCTTGGTGTTGACCGCGCCCATGGTTGGCAGCGGTGTGGAAACGATCTGGTCAACGCCATGGATGCGCAAAACCTCTTCCACAAGGTCGGCCTTGCCCTCAACATCTGGACGCCAGGACGGGATTGAAACCTTCAGCACGTCGCCAGAGCCTTCAACGCCAAAACCAAGTTTCTCAAGAATTTCGCGGCTTTCGGACGCCGGAATATCGAGGCCCGTAAGACGCTTTACTTCAGAAACCGGGAAGTCGATGACCTTTGCCGCATAACCCTCGTAGCCGGTGACGAATAGTTCCGCTGCCGAGCCACCGCACATATCGAGCACCAGCTCCGTTGCGCGATTGAGGCCGGGCACCATATATTCCGGGTCCACGCCACGCTCAAAGCGATAACGCGCATCGGTGATGATACCGTGACTGCGGCCCGTCTTGGCGATATTCATCGGATCCCAAAGGGCCGACTCGATCAACACATCGACAGTGTTTTCGTCACAACCGGAATGTTCGCCACCCATGATACCGCCGATGGACTCGACGCCATTGTCGTCCGCAATCACCACATTGGCCGGGTTCAGTTCATATTCGCGCTCATCAAGAGCAAGAACCTTTTCGCCATCCTTGGCGCGGCGCACAATCAGTTCACCGGCCACCTTGGCCGCGTCAAACACATGCAACGGACGGCCCTGATCGAAGGTCATGTAGTTGGTGACGTCAACCAGTGCGCTGATGGGGCGCAGGCCAATGGCGTTCAGACGCTTCTGCATCCAGGCGGGGCTTGGGCCATTCTTCACACCCTTCACAAGGCGCAGCGCGAAACCGGGGCAGAGATATTTGTCTTCATCCGCAAAGTCGAGCTTCACGCTCGGCACAGTCTTGCCGTCTTCCTTGAAGGAAGGCGCTGCAGGTGTCTTCAACGTGCCAAGGCCGGAAGCCGCCAGATCGCGCGCGATACCATAAACGCCCGCACAATCCGGACGGTTCGGCGTCAGGTTGATCTCGATGACAGGATCATTGAGGCCCGCATAGGCGGCAAAGCTCGTGCCCACCGGCGCATCGTCCGGCAGGTCGATAATGCCGTCATGGCTATCAGAGATGTTCAGTTCCTTCTCGGAACACATCATGCCATGGCTTTCCTGTCCGCGAATTTTGCCAACAGCGATGGTGATGTCGAGGCCCGGAATATAGGTGTTCGCCGGTGCAAACGCGCCCACAAGACCCGTTCGCGCATTCGGCGCACCACAGATAACCTGTATCGGCTTGCCATCACCCTGATCGACCGACAGCACCTTGAGACGGTCGGCTTCAGGGTGCGGTTCTGCGGAGACAACCTTGGCGATCACGAAGGGCGCATAGGCCGCGCGGTCGTCGACATCCTCGACCTCAAGGCCAATGGCCGTCAGACGTTCGCAAATCTGTTCCAGTGTGGCGTCAGTTTCAAGGTGTTCCTTGAGCCAGGAGAGTGTGAATTTCATAAGTCCTATCCTCCCTTACACGCTCAAACCGCCGAACAGCGTCGGCATGTCGAGCGGGCGGAAGCCGTAGTGGTTCATCCAGCGAACATCGGCGTTGAAGAAGTCGCGCAGGTCCGGCATGCCGTATTTCAGCATGGCGATACGGTCAATGCCGATGCCCCAGGCAAAACCCTGATATTCATCGGGATCGAGGCCACCGGAGCGCAGAACATTCGGGTTCACCATGCCGCAGCCGAGGATCTCCATCCAGTCATTACCCTCGCCGAATTTCACAATGGGGCCAGAACGGTCACACTGGATATCCACCTCAAATGAAGGCTCGGTGAAAGGGAAGTAGGATGGGCGGAACCGCATCGTTACGTTGTCCACTTCGAAGAAAGCCTTGCAGAATTCCTCCAGCGTCCAGCGCAGGTGCCCGACAGTGGAGACCTTGTCGATGACGAGACCTTCCAGCTGATGGAACATCGGCGAATGCGTTGCGTCAGAATCCTGACGGTAGGTCTTGCCGGGAATCACGATGCGGATTGGCGGGTCTTGTGCCTCCATTGTGTGGATCTGCACCGGCGACGTGTGGGTGCGCAGAACCTTGCGCTCGCCTTTTTCATCCGGTGGAAGGAAGAACGTGTCGTGCATCTCACGCGCCGGGTGACCTTCAGGGAAGTTCAGCGCGGTGAAGTTATAATAATCGGTTTCGATATCCGGGCCTTCGGCAATGGAGAAGCCCATATCGCCGAATATGGCGGTGATTTCATCAACAACCTGGCTGATTGGGTGGATACGGCCGAGTTCGGCAGGTGACTGGCGTACCGGCAGGCTAACGTCAACCGTCTCGGCTTCGAGACGCGCATTGATGGCGGCTTCCTTCAGCAACGTTTTCTTTTCAGAAATCGCCTCACCGATCTCGTTTTTAAGTGCGTTGATGGCCGCGCCGCGTGTCTGGCGTTCTTCCGGCGTCATTTTGCCGAGAGTCTTCAGAAGTTCGGAAACTGAACCCTTCTTACCCAGCGCATTCACGCGAACTGCTTCAATCGCAGCTTCGTCACCGGCGGCTTCGATCTCACCCAAAAGGGATGATTTCAGACTTTCAAGATCGGACATTTATGTCACCCGTCTTTGTTATGTTTTAAAAGAAAAAACCCGCGCCAGCCCTGCCAGCGCGGGTTTCCCAATATTCAATTGTAAAAGCTTGGGAAGCGCTGGTCTTACTTGACTGCGCTTTCAAACTCGTTGGCTGTGCCTGCATCCTTGAGGTAGGCAAGAGCCTTCTTGGAAGCGTCAACCAGAGCCGCAAATGCCTCTGCTTCATGGATAGCCATGTCGGAGAGAACCTTACGGTCGATTTCGATGCCAGCCTTGTTCAGGCCGTCGATGAAACGGCCATAGGTCAGGCCGTGTTCACGAACAGCGGCGTTGATGCGCTGGATCCACAGAGCGCGGAAGTTGCGCTTGTTCACCTTGCGGTCGCGGTAAGCGTACTGCTTGGAACGGTCGACAGCGGCTTTAGCTGTACGGATGGTGTTCTTGCGACGACCGTAGAAACCCTTGGCGGCCTTCAGAACTTTTTTATGCTTTGCGTGGGCTGCAACGCCTCTCTTTACGCGTGACATGTCATGATCTCCTTAAAACGTTCTGATTACTTGCCGTTGGGCAGGTAGTTCTTGATGACCTTCTCGCCATCAGCCTTCGCCAGCACCATGGTGCCGCGTGCGTCGCGGATGAACTTGTTGGTCCGTTTGATCATGCCATGCTGCTTGCCAGCGGCAGCGGCCTTGACTTTGCCAGATGCGGTAATTTTGAACCGCTTCTTGGCAGACGATTTCGTCTTCATCTTGGGCATTTTGCTACTCCGTTTTTGGTATTAAAAAAAGCTGGATGAAGAAGCCAGCTTCAGCATTTTGAACAGCCACGGCATGCCCTGCCGGACCGTTCGGACGCGCGTACATAACCGGGAACGCCTTAAAGTGCAACGGGGCCGGGGGAGATTCTTTATCCCAATTGGCATTTTATTCCCGCAAGAAAGACAAAAGCCGCCAATGCGAGGCGGCTTCTCCATTCAAACAATAAGCAATCAGGCTTATTTGGGTGCCAGAACCATCATCATCTGACGGCCTTCCAGCTTGGGTTCAGCTTCTACCTTTGCGATCTCAACCGTGTCGGCTTTCACCTGCTGAAGCAGCTGCATACCAAGCTCCTGGTGGGCCATTTCGCGGCCACGGAAACGCAGTGTCACCTTCACCTTGTCGCCGTCGTCGAAGAAGCGGTTCATTGCCTTCATCTTCACCTGATAGTCGTGGGTGTCGATATTGGGACGCATCTTGATCTCCTTGATCTCGATGGTCTTCTGCTTCTTGCGCGCCTCAGCGGCTTTCTTTTGGTTTTGGTATTTAAGCTTCCCGAGGTCGAGAATCTTACAAACGGGCGGCTCGGCATTCGGCGAGATTTCTACCAGATCCAATCCTGCTTCCTCGGCCATCCTCAGCGCGTCTTCAGTTGCGACGACACCCTGGTTCTCACCTTCTGCATCAATAAGCTGGATCTTTGGTATACGGATATCTCTATTGGCGCGTGGTCCTTCCTTGACCGGGGCACCTGCTTTATGGGGTCTGCGAATGGCCGTATTCTCCTCAAATAGTTGACGGTATGTAATTCCAAACAGAATGATTAGGCGGCAATGTGTTCATTTGCGCCGACAAGTCAATAGCATGGTTTTCAGAAAAAATCATCACCCTGCTAATATTGCCGGATTGACACCTAGAGCGGCTCGCGCAGACTATGACGAAGCGCAGTTTTAATCTCTTCTTCTACCTGTCTGCTAACCTGTTTGCGATTGCTTTCCTTTGTATAATCAATCGTCGGCGCAAAAGAGACTTCCACATCAAGGGCACCTTCATGAAGAATGCCCGAAAGATGAGGCAGCAGTTCTACATCACCCGGCCAGGCGGCTGCCGGGCGGTTGTAACGCCCCATCGCCATGCCATTCAGTTTTGTATAGGCAATCGCCACCGGCTGAATATGAACCATGCCACCCGGCACTTGCGTTGCAGAGGATGCGGCCGCGCCGAACAGGGACGATTTGACCGGCAAAAGTCTGTTTCCGTCTGATGTCGTGCCTTCAGGAAACAGAACAACAATCTCGCCGGCAGAAAGGCGCTCGGCAATCTCGTTGACCTGATGGCCGGTTTTGCGGCGGTCGGTGCGTTCAACAAATACCGTTGCCTGCAGTTTGGCCAGAATTCCGAAAACCGGCCAGTCTTTGACCTCGGATTTGGCGACAAAGACAACATCGGCCACAGCGCCCAAAACGAGAATATCAAGCCAGGAGGCATGATTGGCTGCCAGCATGAGGGGGCGGCGGCGCTCGGGCTGCCCGTGCACATGAATGCGAATTCCAAGCAGACGGCAGGCAATGCGATGCCAAACTCTGGGCAAATAACGCCTGACGCGCAAATCGAACATCAACCCAACAATTTGGACAGGCGCAAGAATCGCAGTCACGAGGATCACGATTGCAAAAGTCAGCCCGATGCGAATTTTGTTGATCAATGCAAGCCCCCGGATGCAGGCGAAATTTGTCCACCTGCTGGATGTTGCCTATCCAAGATCAAGCCGCATGACAAGCGCTGTGGACTTTCGGCCTTCCGCATCGGTGTAGTAGCCCTTGCGTTCGGAGACTTTGGAAAAGCGGAGCCGTTTGTAAAGTGCAATGGCTGGGTCATTGCCCTCATCCACCTCAAGAAAGATGGTTTCGCCGCCACGCTGTTTAATCTCACGAATGGCCGTCTGCATCAGTCGCCATCCGAGGCCCTGCCCTGCCCATTTGCTATCAACTGCAATGGACAGGATTTCGGCCTCCCCTGCAACCTCGCGTGCAAGCACAAACCCGACCAGCGCAGCGCCGGGCAGCGAGCTCTTGCGTTTGGCAACGAAGCCTAAAACAGTTTTTTGCGACAAAAGGGCGTGAAACTCACCATCGCTCCACGCACGGGCAAAACGCTGACCGTGAATCATCGACGCTGCGGCGCAATCAGCCGTTTCCATCGGTGCAATATCGATTTCGCCCTTTTTGGCGATCAGTTTTGTGAACATCCGTGCCATCCCCCCAAACGACAAAGACTATTTGCGTGCAACCGCAAAGCCTGCCTGTGGTTTGGCATCGGGCCCGCGCAAATACAAGGGGGTTGGCTTGTCCGGGGCTTTTTGGGCCGCCAGAGCTGCGACATTCCCAATGGGAAGCGTATCCTTGCCCAAGGCATCTTCCTTGCCCGCAACAAGGCTTGCCCCGGAGCCGACCAGCCTTGCGGGGTGGCCTGCAAAAAACGCGCGCGCCGCATCCAGTTCCATGACAGCCGGACCTTCAATGCTACCGCCGTCTGCTGCAAAGAGCTGAAGATAGACTTGGCCGCGCTTGGCATCCATGACGCACAGGACAGGCTGGGAAGCATCTTGCTGGAGCGCGCCTTGTGCCAGTGTTTCGAGCGAAGTGACGCTGCAAAGCGGTATGCTCAGCGCCACGCCAAAACCGCGCGCTACAGACACACCAACGCGAATACCAGTAAAGGAACCCGGGCCAACGACGACGCCAATCTTTTCTACGGATTTAATGTCCAGCCCAGCTTCGGCCAGAACATCGTCAATCATGGCCATCAGCGTTTCGGCGTGGCCCTTGCCAATGGTCTCCTGACGCTCGGCCAGAATGCGCCCGGCCTCATCGTCGTAAATGGCAGCAGAGCAATCTGCACCCGATGTATCGATTGCCAGAAGCTTCATGTGGGATAATGCAGGTTTTGCTGATCAGACAGCTTCAACCTGCTGGACCTCCGGGATGAAGTGGCGAAGCAGGTTCTGCACACCATGTTTCAACGTTGCGGTGGATGACGGGCAGCCGGCACAGGAGCCTTTCATGTTCAAAAACACGACGCCGTCCTTAAAGCCTTTGAATGTGATATCGCCACCATCCTGCGCAACGGCAGGGCGAACACGGGTATCCAGAAGCTCCTTGATCGTCACGACGATTGTTTCATCATCGGCGGAATAGAACTCGCCGTCTTCATCAAGCTCGACGCCTGTGCTTTTGTTGCCCATGACTGGCGCGCCAGACATGTAATGTTCCATAATTGCGCCGAGAATAGCCGGTTTCAAATGCTGCCACTCAGCGTCGTCCTTCGCAACAGAGATGAAGTCATAGCCAAAGAAAACTCCGGTTACGCCGGAAACGGCAAACAGGCGGCTGGCCAGCGGAGAATCAACCGCATCTTCCGGCGAGCGAAAATCGGCTGTTCCATCTTCAAGCACCACTTTGCCAGGCAAAAACTTCAAAGTCGCCGGATTTGGCGTGGTTTCGGTTTGAATGAACATATCGCTCTCCTTGGCGCTGCAGGCGCACCTTTTTAGAATTATTCCAAAAATAGGCGTATTGTCGCCGAGCCGCAAGGGCTCACCTGAGATGAATTGGTCTCAGCGGTAGAAAACTTTTCTCAAAAAATCAACAAAGCGATTCGATTTCTTCATTTGTCAGAGAATCCGGCAGGACCGTAACCGGAATCGGGAACGCTGCGGAACGACCGGAAATGGACGCAACCAACGGACCGGGGCCGTCTTTTGTGGAACCGGCAGCAAGAACCAGAATGGCGATGTCCCGGTCTTCTTCAATCAATTCGTGAATTTCATCTGTCGCCTTGCCTTCACGTATCACCAGTTCAGGCTCGATCCCGACGTTTTCGCGAACATATTGCGCGGTTTTTGCCAGGGTTGCTTCAGCTTCCTCACGAGCTTCGGCGCGCATGATATCTTCCACACCGAGCCATTGCTGGAAATCCTCGGTATTGATCACATACAGAAGAACGATGCCACCTTTGGAGTTCTTTGCACGAAGGCCGGCATAGTAGACAGCACGCTCGCACTCCGGCGTGTCATCAATCACGGCCATAAATTTACGGCGGTGACCTTCCAGCCGTGATAATCGTCTTGAAACCATAGGGCGAACTCTGCCATTGGATTGAAATTGCTGCAAGCGGCATTTTTGCCGCCTGTCTTTTCAAAGGTTTAGTAAAGGAAGCCTACGATGTCCTTGACTTCCCGCATCGTAATTTCCGCGCGCGCATTCGCGCGCTCTCCGCCATCGCGCAAGATACTGTCAATGTGGGCAGGGTCATCCATAAGCTTGCGCATTTCAGCTGTGATTGGCGAAAGGACAGATACGGCCAGTTCTGAAAGCGCAGGTTTGAAGGCCGAGAACTGCTGACCACCGAATTCCTTCAGGACGCCTTCCTTGGACTGGTCTGAAAGTGCTGCATAAATGCCAACAAGATTGTCTGCTTCGGGGCGTCCGGCCAGTCCGGCCAACTCGCTTGGCAAACCTTCAGGGTCGGTTTTTGCTTTCTTCACTTTTTTGGCGATCATGTCCCCATCGTCCATCAGGTTGATGCGCGACAGGTCAGACAGATCAGATTTGGACATTTTCTTCGTGCCATCGCGCAGGCTCATGACGCGTGGTGCGGGGCCATCGATCAGTGGTTCCACCATCGGGAAATAGGCGTGGACAGGCTCATCGCCTACCTTGATATCAACACCCTTGCCGCCCTTGCGGATGTTTTCGGCGAAATCCATGTTGAATTTCTGGGCAATATCGCGGGTCAATTCCAGATGCTGCTTCTGGTCATCACCAACAGGAACATGGGTTGCACGGTAAAGCAGGATGTCTGCAGCCATGAGTGATGGATAGGCATATAGGCCAAGTGACGCCTTTTCAGCATCTTTGCCAGCCTTGTCCTTGAACTGCGTCATGCGATTCATCCAGCCGATGCGCGCAACACAGTTGAATATCCATGCAAGCTCGGCGTGGCCGGAAACATATGACTGATTGAAGATGATGTTTTTCTTCGGGTCGATGCCGGAAGCGAGATAGGCAGCCGCAATAGAGCGGATTTGATCACGCAAATCTTCGTGTACCAGCTGGGCGGTGAGCGCATGCATATCAACCACGCAATACATGCAGTCATTGGTTTCCTGCCGCGCAACGAATTTGCGAATTGCGCCCAGGTAGTTCCCCAGGTGGAGGTTGCCGGTTGGCTGAACGCCGGAAAAAACGAGCGGCTTGAATTCGTTCATATCATCCTCTTAAGCGGGCTTGTGGAGGGCCCGGTCCCCTATAAGCACTTCCGTGCTCGATGTTATTTTGGCGCATTTCCTGACGGAAAACCGGTTTCCACTTTTCCCGAAAATGCTTTTAGCTTGTTTCGCGCGGCAATAAGCACGCGCGCAAAACTGTTTCAAGTGGTTTGGATCACGAACTCATTCTTCGGAGCCTTCCGAGGGCGCATTACCACGGCGCAGATTTCGCCCGATCATGCTGCGATCAGCAGCCCCGGTGATGAGCGTGAGCGGGAAATAGACCAC
>JBNKQT010000267.1:0-10129 GCA_050297115.1 Ensifer sp.
CCAGTGGCAATCTCCGGCGTATCCACGCCCGGCAGCTCGCCGCTGTCTTCACTTGCCGACTGGTTTGTCTCAACCAGTTCGCCATCGCGATTGAAAATGAGACTGCCCAGCGTGCCGGGCTGAATGGTCTCATCCTGGCCGGCCTCTGCCGTCTCATTTTCAGTCGCGATCTCGCCGTCGGAACCATCAGAAGCAGGCGCAACTGCGCCTGCCGTATCGACGGAATCGCCAGAAGGTTGCTCCAAAGCACCACTTTGGCGGCCCTTTTCCAGCTCCTGAAAACGAAATTCGTTATCTTCTTGCATCTTGCGCATCTGCTCCTGCATCTGCAGCATCTGGAAGTTCAGTTCCTCAATCCGCCCGTTCAGGTCGCGAATTGTTTCCTCCATCTGCTGAATCTGCAGCTCAGGATTCACCGTCTGCACACGCACGATCTCTCTCCCCGGCTCTGCAGCCGGCAAAACCCGCGGCATCGCCTGCACGCCTGAAGCGACGGCCATTGCTGCCATCAAAAGCCCTGCACTCAAAATCTTTCGCATTAAAAACGCCCCATTCTGCCCAATGTTCGTTGCCCGCCTTTGGCCAAGCGGCAGCATTGTTTCCAATCAGCGCCTAAAAGCAAGCAAGTCGGGCTAAACTATGTTCAAAAATAAAGGCGGCCTCAAGGACCGCCTTTCTCAAGCACTTTTTATGACGCTTTTACTGCGAAGCGCCGCCACCCAACACTGTAACAGCACGGCGGTTCTGCGACCAGCAGGAGATATCGTCACACACGGCAACCGGCTTTTCCTTACCATAGGAAATTGTCTGGATACGGTTTGCTGGCACGCCACGCGAAACCAGATATTGACGCGTTGCCTCAGCGCGGCGCGCACCCAGTGCCAGGTTATATTCGCGTGTTCCGCGCTCGTCCGCGTGGCCTTCAATGCGGATCGGATACTGCGGATACTGCGCCAGCCATTGTGCCTGCTTATCCAGCGTTGCCTGCGCATCGGCGCGGATTGAAGCGCTGTCCGTATCGAAGAAGATACGATCACCCACATTCACCGTGAAATCCTGCTGCGTGCCAGGGGTCGCTCCATTCAAGCCAAGCTCGGCGGCATTGTTTGGCAGGCCCTTCTTCGATGCACAGCCAGCAAGGCTTAAAGCCACAAAAGTTGCAACCAGCACCGGATTGCGAGCAAGACGTCCCATTTGCGTAAGGCCCGGATTCATTGTTTGGCTCATCGCCAGTCTCCTAACAGAGGGTCATGTGATTCAAGGTTTCCGGAAGGTAACAGGGTTTAGTTAACTCCCCGCCAACAACCATGGTTAACAAATTACCTGGATCGCGCTAAAACCCTTCAAAACAGCCAATTTTGCGGCATAAAAGTGGCAAAATGGAGTTGTTCCCAATCAATCCAGCAAAGGTGACCAGGCCGGGTCCGAGCCATAAGTGGGTGTCGGCACGGCCTGTTCGTTATAGCCTGTCAGGTCGATCGAGTAGAGCTGCGGACCACCCGCGCCGGCATTTTGGCGGAAGAACATGATCACACGACCGTTCGGCGCCCATGTGGGGCCCTCGTTGTGAAAACCTGTCGTCAGAATACGCTCACGCGAACCATCCGGCTTCATCACCCCGATGGAAAATTTGCCGCCAGACTGTTTGGTAAAGGCGATCAAATCGCCACGCGGCGACCAGACCGGTGTAGAATAGGAGCCATCACCAAAGGAAATGCGTTTCTGGCCCGACCCATCAGCGTTCATCACATAAAGCTGCTGCCGTCCGCCCCGGTCGCTTTCAAACACGATCTGGCGGCCATCAGGCGAATACGACGGCGATGTATCAATCGCTGCCGTCGAGGTCAGCCGCGTTGTCGTGCGCGAACGCAAATCCATCGTGTAGATATTCGCGTTGCCGCCTTCCTGCAGGCTCATGATCACCCGCTGACCATCGGGCGAAAAGCGCGGTGCAAAGGTCATGCCGGGAAAGTTGCCGACAACCTCACGCTGCCCGGTTTCCAGCTGCAGCAGGTAAACGCGCGGCTGATTGCCCTCAAACGACATATAGGTGATTTCCTGGCTGCTGGGCGAAAAGCGCGGTGTCAGCACGATATCGTTCGTATTGGTCAGCGTGTGCACATTCGCACCATCCTGATCCATAATCGCCAGTTCGCGCTTGCGATCCGTTTTGGGTCCGCTCTCTGAAACAAACACGATACGTGTATCGAAATAGCCCCTCTCGCCGGTAATCTTCTGATAAATCGCATCAGCAATAATATGCGCCACACGCCGCCAGTTTTCCGGCTGGGTGAAGAACTGCTGACCAATCATCTGCTGCCCGGCAAATGTATCCCAAAGGCGGAATTCAGCACGCAAACGCCCGTCATTCTCCTTCACAACCCGGCCTGTCACCAAGGCTTGCGCGTTAATAACACGCCAGTCTTCAAATCGCGGCGCAGCGTCGGGATTGGCAATTTTCTCGATGAATGCACCTTTGTTCACCGGTGCAAAAAGCCCGGAGCGCTTGAGATCGGCCGTAATCACTTGGGTGATATTCGCCCCGACCTGATCAGAAGACACAAAATCTGTCACCGCAATGGGCAGCGGCTCAACGTTACCTTTGTTAATGTTGATCTCAACAAGCGCATGCGCAGGCGCGCTCCAAAGCGCAGTCAAAGCAGCCAGCAATGCCAGAATCTTCATAAGGTTACGTTTCATCATACTCTCTCGCTTTCGTGCAACACGATACGTTTATCAGAGGCTTACAACATCAATTCACTCGGGTCGAAATTCACAATCACTTCCGACCAAGCCTCATATTTATCTCTGGGAAGATTGGTAAAAGGTGCAGAGCGCAACACTGCACGCCGTGCGCTGGAGGCCAGCACATCACGCGAGGCCGCCGAACCGCCCGTTGCCGTAACCTGCGGCTCGCCAACAATAGCGCCGCTTTGATCCAGCTTCATTTTCACCTGAACACGGATATCGGCAGCATCGGCCATGCCAGAAACCACAGACCAGTTTTCCTCGATTGCACCGCGAAGCGCGTCCATCTCACTCTGGCTCAGCTTGGCCGCATTCGACTGCTTGTTCCCGCCAAGCGACGCATCCTTGTTCGAACGCTTGGCACCTCCGCCCGATGGCTCCTGCTTGTTCAAAAGTGCCGCAACCTCCTCCGCCAGAACATCACTGTCCTTGGACGATGTCGACTTTGCAGATTCCTTCTTCTGCTGCTCATTCTTGCGCTCAGGTGTTTTCGCCGTTGACGATTGCGCGGCCTGGGTCTGCGCCGTTTCTTTCTTTGGCTCTAGCTTGGGCTTCGGCTGATCCGGGCGCTTTGTTGGCAGCGGCACAGAATCCGGCAGCGGAATTTGCGTTTCCTGTGTGGTCTGGTCTGCCTTTGCTTCAGGGGCAGGCTCAGGCTTCACATCGCGCTTCGGCTCCGGCAATGCCGCAACCTCCGTCGCTGGCGTCTTGGCGTCAGCCTCCTTGATGATATCCTTGATCTCGTTCGGCTGCTCCGCCTTGTTAGGCAATGGCGTCTCAACCTTTTCAGGTGCCGCCGCCACTTCCACCTCTTTCGGGCTGTTCTGCGGCGTGGGCACCTTTTTCAGATCCACATCATTATCACCGGTATTCTGCGCGTCTTTCACAGGATCAGGTCGGGTCGTCGGCTTGGGCGCTGGCGTTTCCAGTGCAGTTGCCTTCTTCTCCCCTTCCAGAATCCGGGTCATTTCCTCAACGGGAATAATGTCTACGGGCAAGGACTCCACGTCCTGCACCTCAAAGGCTGGTGGCGACCCGAACGAATAGAGCGCCAGCGCCAGAAGCACGCCGTGAAGTGCCGTTGATGTGAGAAGACTCGCCTTCATTTACGTCCGCTCAATTGGCCTGTTCCTGCAGGGTCACAAGCCCGATATTCTTGTATCCGGCAGCCGAAATACGCGCCATCACACGCATCACCGTGCCATAGCCCGCATTCGTGTCACCACGTACAAAAATCCGCTCGTCATAGCCAGTCGTCGCAATAGCCTGCAGTTTCGGCACAATCTCTTCCAGCGCCACCGGTGTCTCCTGCAGGAAGATTTCACCCTGCGGGTTCACCGAAATAGTAATCGGCTGCGTTTCCACATTCAGCTGCTTGGCCTCCGTCTCCGGCAGGTCAATCGGCACACCCACGGTCATCAAAGGTGCTGCCACCATGAAGATGATGAGTAGCACCAACATCACGTCCACCATCGGTGTCACGTTGATCTCACTCATCGGTGCACGTCTATTGCCGCCCCGGCGTGAGCGCCTTCCGCCGCCTGTACTTCTGCCGCCTACTGCCATTGCCATATCGCTTGCTCCTGCCTGATGGGTTTACTGCGCGGCCTGGCGCGGTTGCAGTTTCTCATCAATCTGGCGCGAAAGAATGGCAGAGAACTCGTCAGCAAACGCTTCCATACGCGCGTTCAGCTTGCCAGCATCACCACTGAATTTGTTGTAGGCAATAACGGCGGGAATCGCGGCCACAAGGCCAATTGCCGTTGCCAGAAGTGCCTCGGCAATACCCGGCGCCACAACAGCAAGGTTAGTGGATTTGGAACCTGCAATCGACTGGAAGGAGGTCATGATACCAACCACCGTTCCAAAAAGCCCGACAAACGGTGCCGCAGAGCCAATCGTGGCAAGCGAGGAAAGTCGCGCCTCAAAGCCTTCGCTTTCACGCGCCAGCGTCACGTCCATGGCTCGGTCAATACGCATCTGCAAACCGATTGGCGATCGTGCACCACGTTCAAATGACTTTTTCCATTCCTTCATCGCGGAGACAAAAATCGCCCCCATTCCAACAGGCGCACGTTCCGATAATGACCTATAGAGCTCTTCCAGAGACTGGCCCGACCAGAATACCTGCTCGAATTGGTCAAACTGACGGCGGGCCTTGTTGAAGACCATGACCTTGTTCACCACGATGGCCCAGGTCCAGATTGAGGCGCCCAAAAGCCCCACCATCACCAACTTGACCACAAAGCCTGCCTGAATGAAGAGCGCCCACAGGCTCACTTCGCTCACTGCCGCCAAACCACTTTGTTCCATTTACCTGTCCTTCGAATCCAAACGCCCGGTCCGGGAACGGTACCGGGCGACAAAATCTCGCAAGCTTTCCATCGCAACGACGTCGCAGTCGTCAGCCCCATTCACCCGCATCCTGCCTAATTACTGGCAATTTTGGTTAAACGAAGGCGCGAACTCGCTGCAATTCAAACATTTCCACTAAGACCTCATTATGGTTAAGGCTCCGTTAGCATTTGCGCGCCGGGCGCGAGATTTCTTGCACTTCATCAAATCCGGTTGAGATCTGAACAACGGCGCATGACAAAAAACGATGTGAACCTCACCCAATATCAGGTGGAAACATTTCGCCTGAATGATAGACTGTACAACAATGAACTTTTTATGACACTGCGTTGAAGCGGCTGGGAAATGTCTGGGAGGACAATAATGGATTGCGATGTTCTGATCATCGGAAACGGGCTTGCGGGTTTGGTCGCCGCTTCTGAGGCAACGGCCCGCGGGCTTAAAACCATCGTGATCGATCAAGAAGGCGAACAGAACCTTGGCGGACAGGCCTTCTGGTCCCTTGGCGGCCTATTCTTCATCAATAGCCCCGAACAACGCCGCATGGGCATCAAGGACAATATCGACCTTGCCCGTCAGGACTGGATGGGCTCCGCCGCATTCGACCGTGCAGAAGATCATTGGCCACGCAAGTGGGCCGAAGCCTATCTGGACTTCGCCTCTGGCGAAAAACGCGCATGGCTGCACCAGATCGGCATGCGCTGGTTCCCCGTCGTCGGCTGGGCCGAACGGGGTGGTTCACTCGCCCATGGACACGGCAATTCCGTCCCCCGCTTCCACATCACATGGGGCACCGGCCCCGGCTCGCTCGCGCCGTTCATCCGCCTTTGCCGGGAGGCCGAAAGCAAGGGGCTCCTCACCTTCAAATTCCGCCATCAAGTCGATGAACTCATCACCACCAATGGCGCGGTCACGGGTGCACGCGGTTCACTTCTGGCTCAAGACCCCATCCATCGCGGCGGCAAGAGCAACCGCGATGTCGTCGGCAATTTCGAAATTACGGCAGGTGCTACCATCGTGGCATCCGGCGGCATTGGCGGCAATCTGGATATGGTGCGCAAAAACTGGCCGCAGGACCGCCTCGGCAAACCGCCGGGCTTCATGGTGGCTGGCGTGCCCGCTCACGTTGATGGCCGCATGGTTGGCATTGCGCAATCCGCAAATGCCTCTGTCATCAACGCCGACCGTATGTGGCACTACACAGAGGGCCTCCGCAATTTCGATCCGATCTGGCCCAACCACGGAATCCGCATTCTGCCCGGCCCGTCCTCACTTTGGCTCGATGCCGACGGCAACCGTTTTGAAGCACCCGCCATGCCCGGTTTCGATACGCTCGCCACGTTGAAAGCCATCAAGGATACCGGCCACGACTACAGCTGGTTCATCCTCACCAAAGCCATCATCAAAAAGGAATTTGCCCTCTCAGGTTCCGAGCAAAACCCGGATCTCACCGGCAAATCCATCCGCCTGCTTTTGAAGCGCATCGGCAAAAACCCGCCGCCAAATGTGCAGGCTTTCATGGACAAGGGCGAAGACTTTGTGGTGCGTGAAAATCTGGACGATCTTGTGCTCGCCATGAATGAACTCAGTGGCGAACATCGCCTTGATATCAAAAAGGTGCGCCAGATCATTGAGTCCCGCGACCGCGAAATTGAGAACAAGTTCACCAAGGACGCCCAGATCGCCGCCATCCGCGTGGCGCGAAACTACCTCGGCGACAAACTCATGCGTACGGCTAAACCGCACCGCCTGCTCGACCCCGATGCTGGCCCGCTGATTGCCGTGCGGCTCAACATCCTTACGCGCAAAACACTGGGTGGCCTGCAGACAGACCTCAACGGACGCGCACTCGACAACAACGGAACCCCTGTGCCCGGCCTTTACGCGGCAGGTGAAGTTGCAGGCTTCGGCGGCGGCGGCTACCACGGCTATAACGCTCTTGAAGGCACGTTTCTTGGCGGCTGCATCTTCTCAGGACGCATCGCAGGCAAGCATGTTGGCGGTTAAATCACCAACGTGTTCACAGACATGGCGGGCAGTTCAACATCAAAGCTCTGCTCGCCATGACGCAAAGTCACCACACGCGCCACATCAAACGAATTTTGCAGCACATAAACCAGGCTGCCATCACGGTTTTCAAAGGCAAGTGTGTTGCCCGCCCAGGCCCCCTTCAGACGCAAGACAGATGCCCTCGGCTTCACAAAACCGCTGGCATGTCGCATCACATAATATTCCGGGTTCCGGGTAAAATCAGACCCATCCGGCGCCACACACATCAGGCTGTTCTGCCTCCATCCCCAAGTGGAAACACCGCCCTCTTCCAGCACCATGTTCCAATAGACGTAGGCCTCCGCACCATTCGACAAATAATGCTGTATCAGGTCAAACACATAGTGCGCATAGTCCCACGCGTTCATTTTCTGTCTGAACGATGGGCAAATCAGGATAGGCCTGCCGCGTACGCTGTACGCCATGTTTGCCCGCCCACTGAAAACCCATGCCGGTGATAAAGTTCGCAGCCTCGGCATCGCTCAGAATGGTCCCTGCCCAGGCATTGAAATCACCCCGTTCAATCGTCCCGGCCCAAATCTCGGTTAAAAGGCCCGCCGCCTCAAAAGCCGGTCCCAGATCGTCGCGAATAAAATCACGCATCTTCGCCCCGGTCCAAAGGCACGAGGGGAACTTCTGATCCGAGTTCGGCTCATTCTGCACATGCACGGCGTTAATGGGGATACCAGCCCTTTCATAGGCCTGAACAAAACGCACAAAATAATCCGCATAGGCTTTGCGAGTGCGTTCATCAAAGTTCAGCACACCATAATTGTATGCCTGTGGTGTTTTCATCCAAGTCGGCGGGCTCCAGGGCGAAGCGAAGAGATAAAAATCCTCGCCACGCACCCGCCGCGCCGCCTCGATAAAGGGAATGATCGCTTCAAAATCGCGCGCGATGGAAAAATGTTCCATCGCAAAATCGCCCGGCACTTCATTGTGGCTGTACCAACTGGCCGCATAATCGTTAGCGCCGATTGGCAAGCGGCAATAGGAAAAGCCGAAGCCATCCTGCCCGAAAAGCTCTTCCAGAATTTCAGCCCTTAAAGCCTCATCCAGTTTGGAAAGCGCAATCCAGCCCAGCTCATTGAAACAGCCGCCAAACCCCATAAAGGCAGGGGTTAAAACACCGTCGGCTTCCAGCTTGACTGGCTTGTCGCTCACCTTCGGCGCGGCACCCTCAACCCACTGGGCAGCAGGCGAAGAACTGATGAAACGCATGATCTTCCCTCTAGAAGAGCGGCGTCAGATTTGGTCCTCAGCCACCACGCGGGATGGATCGAAAACATCATGGATCGGCAGAATCTCGCGGGACTCAAACAGCCCCGCAATCTCATAAGGATCACCCGCATTAAACGCGCGTACCTTATCCTCATTTTCTGCTTCCACAACCATCCATGTGCCGTTCATCGCCTCTCGCCCAAGCGGTGATCCAACCAGCACCCGTAAAAGCCCATCGCCACCCGTTTTCACATAGGCCAGATGCGCATCGCGGCTATCACGACGAACAGCAAGCATGCCCTGTCTGTCGCGCGAGATGATGAGAAAATGCGGCATGATCAGGCCACGTCATTTTTGGCAGTCGGAACGATGCTCGGTCTGTTGTTGAGGCCATCAACATCCATGCCCGCAACCTTCTTGTAATTGGCTGCGATCTCGACCAGCTCATTGGGATCAAGTACATCCTCGATTTTATCAAACTCGCCGTCGCAACGCTCTTCGATGATATTCATCACATGGTCAGGACCATTGCCACGGTTCAGCATAACAAGCCGCGTTGTTGCCGGGCGGCGCTCTGCCTCATAGGCTTCCAGCGCTTCCACACCCACACCGCGATTGATAAATTCGCGCACCAGAACGCGCGCATCCAGAATGCCCTGCGAGGCCCCGTTGGAGCCAATTGGGTACATGGCATGCGCAGCATCGCCTGCAAGCGTCGTACGCCCAAATGTCCATTTTTCAACAGGATCGCGATCCACCATCGGGAACTCGTAACAATATCCACCGTCCTGCATGAGTTTCGGAATATCCAGCCAGTCAAAATTCCAGTCGGCAAACGAGGGGAAAAAGTCATCGAAATTGCCGTGGCGGTTATAGTCCTCACGGTTCCATTTCTTGTCTGGTGGGAACTTCAATTCGGCAATCCAGTTAATTTCCGTTTCACCGGTTTCCGGGTCCGCCTTTTCAATCGGATAGGTCACGAATTTCTGCCACTCATGACCGGCCATGCCCATGGTCGCTTCCGTGATAAACGGCTTGCCCCGCGCCGTGCCACGCCACAGGATGGAACCGCCCCATTGCGGCGCGCCTTCTTGCGGGTAAAACTTGGCGCGAATGTCGGAATGAATTCCATCGCAGGCAATAAACACAGCACCATCAACCGTGCTTTCTTCACCAGCCTTGTTACGCAGGGTAACGCGCACCCCACCATCACTATCAGCGCAATCCACTGCGCGCTGATCGAGGCTCACAACATCCTCGCCCGCAATATCCTGCAGCGCCTTCAAAAGCATCATTTGGAATTTGCCACGATGCACCGAGTATTGTGGCCACTTGTAGCCTGCAAATTCGCCGCGCGGTTCGGACCAGATTTGCTTTCCCTTTTTGGAAAAGTAGGCAACCTCTCGCGTTCTAACACCGGTTGCCTCAAGCTGCTCTTCCAGCCCCATTTCAAAAAGCTCGCGAATGGCATGCGGCTGTACATTAATGCCCACGCCAAGCGGCTTGATCTCGCTCACCTGCTCAAAAATCTTGAATGGAATGCCTGCCTGATGACAGGAAATTGCAAGCGTAAGGCCGGTAATGCCAGCCCCGCCGATAATGACAGTCATGGTGTATCCTCCCGAAGTCTTTCAGACTTTGAAGAGAAAAACGCGGCAAATGTCAAACTTGTTTTGATGTATAACTATTTTGCTGCCTGCCAAATTGCATCACCGGGATCAAACTGCAGCGCTGCCAGACGTGCATAAACACCGCC
>JBNKQT010000268.1:0-6182 GCA_050297115.1 Ensifer sp.
TGACCAGTCACAATATTGGTCCAGCCACGCGTTACAACACGTTGTGTTTTGGGATCCAGCGGCAGGTGAACATAGAGTTTTTCCATTGTCGCTTCCGGCGGATAGATGGCCGGATCGTCCAGAACTGCCTTGTCCACGAATTCCTGTGATGCTTTGTTGCCGTTAGCATAGAAAACATAGTTCGAAGCCTTGGCAACGACATCCGGTTTCATGATGTAATTGAGGAACGCGTAGGCTTCTTCCTTATGCGGCGCATCTTTTGGAATTGCCATCATATCAAACCACATCAAGGCTCCGCCTGCGGGGATGGAGTAATCCACCTGAACCCCGGCATTGGCTTCAGCCGCGCGGTCACGTGCCTGCAACACATCGCCCGACCAGCCGACTGCGAGGCAAATGTCGCCGTTTGCGAGCGCATTGATATATTCAGATGAGTGAAACTTGCGGACATATGGACGGATCGACTTCAAAAGCTCCATTGCCTTGTCAAGGTCATCTTTGTTTGTCGAATTGGGATCGAGACCCAGATAGTTCAGCGCTGCAGGGAAGATTTCCGTCGGCGCATCCAAAAGATGCACACCGCAATCCTTGAACTTTGCAATCACCTCGGGATCAAAGATAACATTCCAGTCCGGCTTGACACCCTCGCCCAGAATTTCAGAAACCTTTTCGACATTGTAACCAATCCCGGTAGTGCCCCACATATAGTCGATCGCATAGTCGTTGACCTTACCGTAGGTAGCTGTGCGCTCGATAATTTTGTCCCACATGTTGGAGATGTTCGGCAGCTTGGCTTTATCCAGTTCTTCAAAAGCACCAGCCTGAATTTGGCGCTGCAAAAAATCAGCTGTCGGCACAACAACATCATAGCCAGAACCACCAGCCAACATTTTCGTTTCGAGAATCTCGTTTGAATCGAAGACGTCGTAAACAACCTTGATACCCGTCTCCTTGGTGAAATCCTCAAGGACAGATTCATCAATATAGTCCGACCAGTTATAGACATTGACGACCTTGTCTTCAGCCATCGCCACCGACGCGACGCCGGCAAGCAGCGCGGCGGCCAGAGCGGAAGTCCTAAGCGTATTGCGCATTCTGTTCTCCTTTTTGAGGCGCGGATTGAGACCGCTTCTTGTTCCTCTTTGACCGAGACTAGAAAGGATTGTTTCAAGCATCAAGGTTTTTCTGCATTGCACTTGGAACAAATGCTTTCACTTATTGAAAGTCAAAAATACTCAGGCCCGTGACCATTTCGTCCAGCCCAAGCGGGCGCGTAAGCGGCGGCTCGGCACGTGCCAAACAACCCTGACGCTCGCAGAGACGGCATGCGGGGCCCACCCCGAGCGGATCAGCTCCACCCGCCGCTGCGCCATAGACAGTGTCTCCCTTGTAGGCGGCATCGCAGCCAATCAGCAGAGCCGTTCGGCGCACCCGCTCGGCAAACGCGCCCTGCGGCCCTTCGAGCGTTCTCGATATTGTCAGAAATTCAGCGCCATCAGGCATCTCAATCGCATCCACCAATATCTGGCTCGGCTGGGCAAAGGCGGCATGAATATTCAGCTTGGGGCACGCACCTCCAAACCGGGCCTGCGGATAGCCTTGAGCGCCCGCCTTGCGGAACTCATGGCCCGCATTATCAATCTCCAGCATAAAGAAGGGCACACCCGATGCACCCGGCTTTTGCAACATGGTCAGACGGTTTGCAGCCTGCTCAAAAGATACCGAAAAGCGTGAGCGTAAAACATCAATGTCATATTTAACTCGCTGGGCAACGGCCAGAAAATTCCCGTAGGGCATCATCAGCGCATGGGCGGAATAGCGGGCAAGCTCGAAGCGGGCAATACGATTCGCCTCATGCGAAGCGAGCTTCAACCCCTCAAGCTCCTCCAATATGGCATCCCTCAAAGCCAACAGACAGGCTTCCATGGCAATCTCGCGAAGTTGGTCAAACGGAGATAGCCGCTCAGATAGAAAAAGTCGCATGGAGTGGCGGTCATAACGGCGGCGAAGACCCGGCATGGTATGAACCGGCAGCAGCTTCACAACAATACCGTGGGTCTTTTGCAGCCAGTTGCGAATTGCGCCCGAGAGGTCGTCTCCCGGCTTCAGCTCTTCATGAAATTTTTCCGCCGCCTCTTCTATACGCGCAAAATAGTTGGGTCGCTTTTCCAACACGTCACGCACCTCATCCATTGGCAGCCGTGTGGCTGAAACCGAGGTATCATGCCCTTCCCGCGCAAGCAGCTCGGCAAGATCTGTAAGCCGCGACGCCTGCTCCTTATATGCGCGATAGAGCTTGACCAGGCCTCCGGCCGCATTGGGAGCTGCTTCCGCCAACTCAACCAATTCCTGATCACCCGGTATTTCACCGGCAAGCAACGGGTCGGAGAAAACCTCTCGCAGTTGCGCGATGCCACCCGCCGCCTCACCCTGCAGCTCTTCCAGATCAACCTTGAAAACCGAAGAGAGCTTGAGAAGCAATTGCACTGTCAAAGGCCGCTGGTTGCGCTCAATCAGGTTGAGATAAGACGGCGATATGCCAAGAGCCTCGGCCATCGCCGTTTGCGTCAACTCCAGCGAGTTACGAATTCGCCGCAAACGCGGACCCGCAAAGATCTTGTGTTCCGCCATTTTTGACACCCTTTACAAAATTGGCAGCGCTTTTGACAAAGACGCGATTTTACATTTTTTACAAATTTACAAGATAATTTTGTCAAAGACAATACATCATAACCCTTTTATAGCGCTGAAAATCAACATTTTTCTCGACTATTTTGCAGCGCACTGTAAATCTAGTCACATCACAACAGCGAAATATCTGACGCCCAAGCGAGGATGTTTCACAATATAGAGTATGACGGAGAAAGTTATGACTGATTTTTACAACCTTGTTCCTGGCGCTGCAGACGGTCGCTACGACGGTATCGAACGCCCCTACACAACAGAAGATGTTCAGCGCCTGCGCGGCTCTGTCCAGATCCGTCACACACTGGCTGAAATGGGTGCCCAGCGTCTTTGGGATCTGATCAACAAGGAAGACTTCGTCAACGCACTTGGCGCACTTTCCGGCAACCAGGCCATGCAGATGGTTCGTGCTGGTCTCAAGGCCATCTACCTTTCCGGCTGGCAGGTTGCTGCTGATGCCAACACTGCTTCTGCCATGTATCCGGACCAGTCGCTCTACCCGGCAAACGCTGCTCCCGAGCTTGCCAAGCGTATCAACCGCACACTGCAGCGCGCTGACCAGATCGAAACGGCTGAAGGCAAGGGCCTTTCTGTTGACACATGGTTTGCCCCGATCGTGGCCGACGCTGAAGCTGGTTTTGGCGGACCACTGAACGCTTTTGAACTGATGAAAGCATTCATTGAAGCGGGCGCTGCTGGCGTGCACTTTGAAGACCAGCTTGCTTCTGAAAAGAAGTGCGGGCACCTCGGCGGCAAGGTTCTCATCCCAACGGCTGCGCATATCCGCAACCTGAATGCGGCGCGTCTCGCAGCTGACGTAATGGGTACACCAACCCTGATCATCGCCCGCACGGATGCTGAAGCTGCCAAGCTTCTGACCTCCGACATTGACGAGCGCGACCAGCCTTTCGTTGATTACGATGCAGGCCGCACGACAGAAGGCTTCTATCAGGTCAAGAACGGCATTGATGCCTGCATCGCACGCGCCATCGCTTATGCCCCGCATTGCGATATGATCTGGATGGAAACCGGCAAGCCGGATCTGGAACAGGCCCGCAAGTTTGCTGAAGCTGTTCACAAGGTACATCCGGGCAAGAAGCTTGCCTACAACTGCTCGCCGTCCTTCAACTGGAAGGCAAACCTGGATGATGCAACGATCGCAAAATTCCAGCGCGAACTCGGCGCCATGGGCTTCAAGTTCCAGTTCATCACGCTGGCTGGCTTCCACCAGCTCAACTACGGCATGTTCGAACTGGCTCGTGGCTACAAGGACCGCCAGATGGCAGCCTACTCAGAGCTTCAGGAAGCAGAATTTGCTGCAGAAGCCAACGGCTACACTGCAACCAAGCACCAGCGCGAAGTTGGTACCGGTTACTTCGATGCGGTTTCCATGGCCATCACCGGCGGTCAGTCGTCCACCACAGCCATGGGCGAATCCACCGAGACCGAGCAGTTCAAGCCAGCTGCTGAATAAGTTCCCGTTGCCCTTAGCCGGGTGACGGTGCCCCAAGGTGATTGAAAAGCAGATGAAGCAATCACTGCCGGGCAGAAACAACTGAGGGCGCGCCCCTCAAGCCAATCCCTCTCCCCGCTAATGGGGAGAGGAAACCAACTGCCGCAATTCCGAACGGAAAACCGTTTCACACTTTTCCTGGAATTGCTTGAAGATCACAAACCCCGATAGAGGAGAAATGCCATGACACCCCAGACCCGCGTTAAAGAACGTGCAGAAGAACAGTCTTCCCTGATGGATGCAGACCAGCAGGCCTTGATCCGCATGGTTGCCAATGACCTGCATCGCCTGAACCAGTCGGTTATGAAAGCCGTTGACGCAGGTGTTTCCGTGGAGCTTGTTCGCTCCGCCCGCCACCACGGCGGCGAAGGAAACTGGGGCGATCTCCTCATTCCGGTCATCGTGACCAACGGCAAATAAGCCAGATATGGGCGCAATCCGAAGAGGCTGCGCCCAATTGCTTCAGTCAAAGCAATGCTCGTAAACTTGTCCGGATGCATTAACTGCACCGGACTTTTTTTCTGCCCGCAAGAACCGCCAGCCACGGCCAACAAGCCTGACCGGCCAAGCGAGCACAGCCATAAAGGCATAGAATTCGGTGCACGCATTTTCCCGATAATATTGCTCCTCAACGCCCGGGCGGTTGCGTTCAACCTTGCCGAGAAGATGTCTGAATTCAAAAAGATGAAATTCCTCGTCCATCGTCGATGCTCCATTTGAAATGTTTGCATCCACTCTTCTATGCATCATTTTTGCATTTACATAGGCAAAATGTTGCGCCATATCTTTCATTTATGAAGGACTTGCCTTGGGATCTCTATCAATATTTTCTGGCTGTCACCCGCCACAACGGCCTCGCTGGCGCTGCACGCGAGACGGGCGTGAGTTCAGCAACGATTGGCCGCAAGGTATTGGAACTGGAGGCATTGGCAGGAGAAACCTACTTCCAGCGCTCGCAGACTGGCTATGCATTGACCGGACAAGGCCAGCTCTTGCTCAGCGTCTTGCAGGAAATGGAAGGGGCAGCCAGAAAAGTCGCCACGATGCAAGGGGCTTCGGCCTCGCGCTCGCGCGTGCGCATCATGGCAGGCACATGGAATACATTTTTCCTCACTGGGCATATCGAGCGGCTTTGTACGGAGGCCGATACCTTTCTTATCGATTTCATCACCACTGAGGAGCGCGCCCGGCTGCTTTATCGCGAAGCTGATATTGGTCTGCGCGCTCAGCAACCGGATGAAAATAATCTTGCAGCACAAAAGCTACCTGATGCCGCCTATGGCATCTACAAGGCGCGCAATGCGCGCGTACCGGAAAACCGTTGGGTAGCAATGGCCGAGGAGCAGGCGATCTCAACCTATTTGCGCTGGCCACACATACACCGAAAAGATGATATCGCCTTTACCGTCACACGACCTACCTCGTTACGGGATCTGGTTGTTTCAGGCGCGGGGATGGGCTTGCTGCCCTGCATATGCGGCGAACGCGAACCGTCACTTGAGCGCGTGGAAATCGTTCCTGAAATTGGGCATGAACAATGGTTGGTGATGAACCAGGATGACAGGCACCGTCCTGAAATCCGCGCAGTGATCAACCGAGTGGTGAAGCTTTTTAAAGATCATGCCGAACTGATGGGTGGGCGCCGCTAGACACCCTCATCCACCGGTCTTTATGAGCAGCCGTTTACAGTAGAAAGAGTGCAGCAATACAAGCGAGCGTGAATGTATAGGCGACCATTTTCGCCCGCATTTCCCGATTGTGCGCGGCTTCATCCATTCGCACCGCTATCGCTACTGCCTTTGCCTTTACCTGTGCCATCGTTGTGATCCCCAAACTCTTGAATATTCAAGATAGCTCATGGTCGCGCTCGGCGGTTAACAAGCGATTAACGTCTGCCCTCAGAGCAACGACCTTTGTCTATTTGGGAAACAAAACCTTTCATTCCTTGTGCCGCGTGGCAAATTTGCCTACGCGGCCTGCCCAG
>JBNKQT010000269.1:0-4374 GCA_050297115.1 Ensifer sp.
AACGCTTAGAACTCTTCCCAACCATCGCTAGTATTGGTGCTGGCGTTAAACGCTTTAGCGATAGCCTCCTGTTGGCGGGCGGGCATTGGCGGGCGGGTTGATTTGGGGGCAGGAGTATCCGCCGTCACCGGCTTGATAGTCGGCTTGCGTGCGGGCACGGCTCGCGGAGCCGAGGGGACCGGCGTAACCGAGGGAGCCGATACTGCAACCCTTGCACCACTGTGCCCGCCTGTGCGGAACTGCTGCAGCATGGCGGCAACGCGGTCAATTTCTTCCTTCAACACGCGGCTTGCCGCCGTGGTTTCCTCCACCATGGCAGCGTTTTGCTGCGTGCCCTGATCCATCTGATTGACTGCGGTATTAACCTCTTTGAGGCCTATGGCCTGTTCGCGCGAGCCATCAACTATGGCAACAATGTTGGTGTTGATTTCCTGCACCTGGGCGACAATGGTTTCCAGCGCCTTGCCGGTTTCACCCACGAGTGCCACGCCGTTCTTCACCTGATCAGACGACTTGGTGATCAAGTCCTTGATCTCCTTGGCAGCATTGGCGGAACGTTGAGCCAGTTCGCGAACCTCCTGTGCCACAACAGCAAATCCCTTGCCCGCATCACCGGCGCGTGCGGCCTCTACACCAGCATTCAATGCCAGAAGGTTCGTCTGGAAAGCAATTTCGTCGATAACGCCGATGATATTGGAAATGGCATCGGACGATTCAGATATCTCGCTCATCGCACCAATGGCGTTGCGCACCACCTCGCCGGAGTGAATGGCATTGTCCTTGGCGGTGCTGACCAGTTTGCCAGCATCTGAGGCTCGACCGGCTGCTTCATTGACAGTTGTTGTGATCTCTTCCAGCGCAGCTGCGGTTTCCTCGATAGAGGCTGCCTGTTGTTCCGTTCGCACAGAGAGATTGTCTGTGGCGGAAGAAATTTCACCTGCACCGGAAAGAATATTGGCCGTGGCCTCATCGATATTGGCAATGATTGCACCAAGCTGCTCGGCGGCGTTGTTGAAATCGCGGCCCAGAGCTTTGAAGTCTTCCGGCAACTCTTCGGTAATACGGTGACGGAGATCGCGTTGAGCGAGGCTGGAGAGTGCCGCTTCAAAAACTTTACGAACGCTTTCGTGCTTTTGCTCGTTTTGCGCCAGCTCTTCAGCCTTCGCCTCCAAGGCACGACGCCGATACAGGTTCAAAACGGTATCAATATCCAGAAACGCTGCGCGTACAACGGCGGCAAGGCCTTCGCCAACAGCTTCAGCGTTTGAATGGCCTCCGCCAAACAATCCTTTCTTGGAGAAGCTTTCGATCACAACATTCTTCACAATGGCAGCCAGAACATGAGAATAGCCGGCAATGTGGTAACGTGGATCCAAGCCGGTTGCAGCTTTGGAGTTGGCTGCACTTAGCGTCATGCTCGCCAGTTCGGATCCAAAATTGCCATCGAGCACAAGCGACCAGCGCTGCGTGTGCGCTGCCTTGATCGCTGCGCGCGCTTCCGGGTTGCCCATCAACGCCGCCAATTCAGGCACGTTCTGAGACAGTTTGTGGCCGGCTTCAAGGCCTTCCGGGACGGACTTTTTCGCCATCTGGCTGATTGCCCGCAACGCCTCTATCGCTTTATCATCGAGACCCATTTGGCTAATGGCAGCAGAAAGGTCGGCATTGATCTGGTCGTTGATATTGGAGGCATTTTGGCTGGATGTCATCGTCAAGCTTTCCGGGAATATCGCGTGCAAGGTGAAAGGAGATGATGCCAAATTGTCAGCTTAGATTTAATGATCGTTTAATTATTGCGGCCAAAGACGATATCTTTTTACTGCCCTATTCCAGGCACCGGCAATGAATGCTGCACTGCAACAAAAAACCGGGGCAGAGCCCCGGTTTACAGATCAAATCAAAATATCCGAGCAACTGCTCGCAGAACTGAATTAGCCGACGATTTCAGTGCCGGAGAACCAGTAAGCGATTTCTTCAGCAGCGGTTTCAGGAGCATCGGAACCGTGAACGGAGTTTTCGCCGATGGAAAGGGCGAATTCCTTGCGGATTGTGCCTTCAGCAGCGTCAGCAGGGTTGGTTGCACCCATAACTTCGCGGTTCTTTGCAATGGCGTTTTCGCCTTCGAGAACCTGAACGATGGTTGGGCCGGAGGACATAAATTCGGTCAGTTCACCGAAGAAAGGACGCTCTTTGTGAACAGCGTAGAAGCCTTCAGCTTCACGCAGGCTCATCCATACGCGCTTGGAAGCAACAACGCGAAGACCAGCGTCTTCGAGCTTCTTGGTGATAGCGCCTGTGAGGTTGCGCTTTGTTGCGTCCGGCTTGATCATCGAAAAGGTGCGTTCAATCGCCATTTTCATATTCCTTGGTTTGTAGTGAGGAGTTGGGCGGTCAAATAGCCGCCTTCAGCCTGCAAAACAAGGGGGTAGCATGCGGCTTACCTAAAACGGTGCGTTTTTCACGCCCGACGAACCGATCTGCCCACACCATCGTAGAGATCAAGGCAACGCTCGAACCACGCTTTCACCGGGTCCCCTTCTGCGAGCAGATCCACTGGATTGCAGATGCGCGCCCACTGCAAGGCACCAAATATAATATAGTCGCAGAAAAGTGGATGCTCGCCCCCCAAGTATGAATTGAAGGACAGTGCATGGCGAACACCTGCAAGCTTGTCAGCAAACGTTGCTATTTCCGCCTCGCGTTGTGCGGCCACTTCTTCCAGAGTCCTTCCAAAGCGGGTCTCGCGAATTGTGCGGAAATAGTCCTGATCCTTGGGCGCCAACATAGCGTGACTGTCCATCAATGATGTCTTGGTCACGGCAGGATGAATGAATGCTGCACTGTAGCCTTCGATGACGCGTGCCATGGCCTTACCGCCCTCACCGCCAAACAGGCTTGGGCGCTCAGGGTAGGTTTCTTCCAGATAAAGCGCGATGGCGAAACTGTCGGCTACGATCTTTCCGTTATCATTGAGGATCGGCACGGTCTTGGAGACGCCACCTTCCAACTCCGGGATCTCTGTGAACGGGACGGTCTTCAGCTCAAAGTCCAACCCCTTGTGATGAAGCGACATGATCGCCTTCCACACATGCGGGGAAAAATGACACCCGGCGTCCTGTCCACAAAGACCATAAAGTACTCTTGTCATGAATCTCTCCTATCTCGGAAAGCCATAAAAGCCTGTGAAACGCTGATAAACCAATCAATTTTGCGTATGTTAGACGCCCAAACCGGTCCAAAATCATCCGGCGCAAATGCAAGGCAGGTATCGTCCAACGATTTCACCAGCGCAAATTCAGCGTGAACCTTCGGCAATTCATAGCGATAGAAATAGCGGCATGCCGCCAGTTTGCCTTTGTAAAAGGCTTCGTCGTCGCCAGTTGCCCTGCCCTTTGCAACCGCATCTGCAGCAATCAGTGCCTGACGCAACCATATCCAGGCAATCACCACATGACCAAAGCTGTTGAGGTAGAGCGTGGCGTTGGCCAGACCGCGATTGGCGTCATCGCAGGCAAGCACCGTTTCTGTGGCCTGGCTCAACGCCTCAATGGCGGATTTCAGAGCGGCGGCCTCTGCGGTGAGTTCCGTGCCCGCCGTCTGCTCCAGCGTCTTGTTGATTTCACCCAGCAGGATTTTCAGCGCCAGTCCGCCCTTCATGCGCACCTTCCGGCCCAGAAGGTCCAACCCCTGAATACCATAGGTTCCCTCGTGGATCGGGTTCAGGCGATTGTCACGATAATAGCGCTCAACAGGAAATTCACGTGTGTAGCCGTAACCGCCAAGTACCTGGATCGCCAGTTTGTTGGCTTCAAGACAATGCTCAGACGGCCAGCTCTTGGCAACGGGCGTCAGGATCTCCAGAAGAAGCGTGATGCCTCCCTTCCTCTCCTCGTCCGTTTCCACCTTTTGCAAATCAGTCAGATATGCGCAGAAAGATGTCAGCGCCTGTCCGCCCTCAACCGCTGCTTTCTGTGCAAGCAGCATACGGCGCACATCCGCATGCTCAATGATCGGCACCTGCGATGTTGTCGGGTCTTTGTCTTGCGGATGACGCCCCTGCAGACGTTCACGCGCATAATTCAGCGAGAAGAGATAGCCGCCAAGTCCCGCCATGACGGCCGTGTGGCCAACGCCAATGCGCGCCTCGTTCATCATGTGGAACATTGCGAAAATGCCATGGCCCTCTTCACCCACCAGAGTGCCGATCGTGTCGCCTCCGTCGGAGAAATTGAGCAGGCAGTTGGTCGTGCCGCGCTGTCCCATTTTGTGGTTCAATCCACCCAGACCAATATTGTTCCACTCGCCCAGACTGCCATCCTCATTCACACGATGCTTGGGAACGAGGAAAAGTGAAATACCCTTCACGCCGGGCTG
>JBNKQT010000270.1:0-6939 GCA_050297115.1 Ensifer sp.
AGATCGAAACCATCGAAGGCATGGCCAAGGATGGCGAGTTGCACCCGCTGCAGCGTAAGTTCATCGAACATGCCGCCCTTCAGTGCGGTTTCTGCACACCGGGTTTTCTGGTCGCCTCCAAGGCTCTGCTGGAGCAAAACCCGAACCCGACCGAATCGGAAGTTCGCTACTGGCTGGCCGGCAACCTTTGCCGTTGCACCGGGTATGACAAAATTATTCGCGCTGTAATGGATGCAGCCGAAGAAATGCGAGGAGCAGCATAATGAGCAATGACGGAAAGACTGAATTCAGGCTCGTTGGCACCCGCCCAGACCGTCCGGATGGTTTGGACAAGGTGACAGGCCGCGCCCGCTACGGTGCCGATGCAGCCATGCCCGGCATGCTGTGGGCCGCTGTTGTGCGCTCTCCCCATGCCCATGCCAAGATCGTGAAGATCGACACATCCAAGGCCGAGGCTCTTCCCGGCGTGAAAAGTGTGATTACCCGTGCAGATTTCCCCACCGGCCTGACCGGTGAGGACTGGAACCTGCAGGAAAACACCATGGCTGGCGAAAAGGCACTTTACGATGGCCACGCTGTTGCTGCGGTTGCCGCCACATCTCAGCTGATCGCCAATGAGGCTGCTCGTCTGATTGAAGTGGAGTATGAGGTTCTGCCGCATGTCATCGAAGTTGATGATGCGATCAAACCGGATGCGCCGGTTATCCGTGAAGGCGCTGCGGACCATTCCGTTCCTGAAGGCAGCCCGCCAAACGTGGTGCGCTACATGGAGTTCGGCCACGGCGATGTTGAGGCTGGCTTCGCAGATGCCGATCTTGTAATGGAAAACACCTACAAGACCGAGGCGACACACCAGGGTTACATTGAGCCGCATGCCTGCGTTGGCCAGCTTGGCGCCGACGACAAGGGCGAGATGTGGGTCTGCACACAAGGTCACTGGTTTATCCGCCGCATGTCGGCTGCTGTTTTGGGCATTGAGGCCGCACAGCTGCGTGTAACCGCGTCGGAAATCGGCGGTGGTTTTGGCGGCAAGACAACCATCTTCATGGAACCGCTTTCACTCGCACTCAGCAAGAAGGCTGGCGGTCGTCCGGTCAAGATCGTGATGAGCCGCTCGGAAGTGCTGCGTGCAACCGGCCCAACGGCTTCTGCATCCATGGATGTGAAGATCGGCATGAAGAAGGACGGTACAATTACCGCCGCCTATGCCAATTTCCGCATGCAAGGCGGCGCATTCCCCGGCGCACCGGTCGATTTTGCGCTTTACTGCTGCTTTGCTGGCTACAAGCTCGCAAACGTCAAGCACATCGGCTACGACGTGATGGCAAACCGCCCGAAATGCGCGGCTTACCGCGCACCGGGCTCGCCGATGGGTGCCTTTGCAGTAGAAAGCCTTGTGGACGAAATGGCTCGCGAACTTGGCCTCGACCCGATCGACGTGCGCCTCAAAAACGCTGTTCGCGAAGGTGATCAGGCAAGCTACGGCCCAACATTCGGCTCCATCGGTCTCGTTGAAACGCTGGAAGCTGCCAAGGCGCACCCGAACCTCAATGCTCCGCTTGGCCCCAACCAGGGTCGCGGTGTTGCTTGCGGTTACTGGTTCAACCACAATGGTGAAACCTCTGTTTCCATGGCAATCGGCGAAGACGGCACCGCAACGGTTTCCGTTGGTACGCCAGACATCGGCGGTGGTCGCGCCTCCATCGCACTCATGGTCGCCGAAACACTCGGCGTTAATTACGAAGACGTGCGTGTGAACGTCGTTGAAACCGGCGCGCTCGGTGTCAACGAACCAACACACGGCAGCCGTGCAACCTTTGCCAGCGGCAAGGCTGCAATCCTGGCCACCAATCAGGCTATCAAGGAAATGTGCCGCCGCGCAGCAGCAGAATGGGGTATTGACCCGGAAGCTGTTGAATGGGTTGACGGTGCCGCTCGCCCTGCCGGTGAAAATGCCGGCAAGTTTGACCCGATGACCATCAAGGAAATCGCAGGTAAAATGGGCACAACCGGCGGACCGATCTCCGGTCACTATGAAGGCCTGCCTGAAGGCGTCGGCGCAAGCTTCGGCACCCACGTTGTGGATGTTGAGGTTGATCCTGAGACCGGTCGCACGACGGTACTGCGTTACCTCGTAGTGCAGGATGCCGGTCGCGCAATCCACCCCGCTTACGTGGAAGGCCAGTATCAGGGTGGCGCGGTGCAGGGCATCGGCTGGGCACTGAATGAGGCCTATATCTATGGTGAAGACGGCCGCCTGCAGAACACGGTATTCCTCGACTACCGCGTGCCGGTAGCATCCGACTTGCCAATGATCGACACGGTGATTGTGGAAGTGCCAAACCCGGGCCACCCCTATGGAGTGCGCGGCGTAGGCGAAACCGGCATCACCCCGCCGCTGCCAGCTATCGCCAATGCGATCCATGCAGCGACAGGCCAGCGTGTGCGGCACCTGCCGATCTCACCACCCAAGCTGCTCAAAGCAATCAAGACTGGCTCGCCGAGCCCGACATTGCAGGCAGCTGAATAAGGGGGCTTGATGCCAGTCGTTGACGTCAATCTCTGGTCAAATCTGCGTCGCTTTACAGGCGGCGCAGAAGTCGTTTCGGTGGAAGCTGCAACGGTTGCAGGCATGATAACGGCTTTAAAAAAGGCCTATCCAGATCTCGCTCCTGCACTCGATGCGGGCGTGTCGATTTCGGTTAATGGCGAGGTCATCAACGACCGCCTTGCACCACTGGCTGAAGGAAGTGAGATTTTCCTTCTCCAACCGCTCAGGGGTGGTTGATCAAGGCTTTTACCTTCGTAAATTCATGAAAGCTTCGCAGCCAAAACTGCGGAGCTTTTCTTTTGGCACGGAATCACCTGGCAGGCTCAACACCTATTTTGGTGCATGGACTTGTCTTCGCGTCAAAACTTGAACCAGGCTGTCTTCAGATCCAGGAATTTATCAAAAGCGTGCAGGGACTTGTCGTGCCCGTTGCCCGATTGTTTGTGACCGCCGAGCGGCACGGTGAGATCGGAGCCGCCATAGGTGTTCACATGCACAACGCCAGCCTTGATCTTGCGAACCAGTCGATGCGCACGCGACAGGTCTGACGTCCAAAGGCCTGCTGCCAAGCCAAAATCGGTCGCATTGGCAATGCGGATGGCGTCTTCCTCGGTGTCAAATGGCGTCACGGCCAGAACAGGGCCAAAAACCTCATTTTGTGCCAGCGGGTCGCTCGGTTCGACCCCCGTAACAACGGTCGGGGCCATGTAAAAACCGCCGGTTTCTTCCAGAATACGCTTGCCGCCAGTCACCACCGTGCGTCCCATGGCGCGCGCTTCACTCACAAACTGCAGGTCCTGCTCAAGCTGGCGCAGTGAGTTAACCGCCCCGGCAGATGTGCTCAAATTCAAGGGATCACCAACTGTCATTTTCTCAGCAATTGCCGCGAGCTTTTCCACAAAGGCATCATGGATGTTGCGCTCGACAAGAAGGCGTGTGCCCGCCACACAGACCTGACCTGAATTGCGGAAGATTCCATATGCGGCAACCTTCGCCGCTTCATCAAGATCGGGTGCATCGGCAAAGACGACATTGGGGGACTTTCCACCCAGCTCCAGATAGACGCGTTTGAGGTTCGACTTGGCCGCGTTTTCCATAAGCCGTCGCCCAACACCACCCGAGCCGGTGAAAACCAGCACATCAATATCCATGGAAAGCGACATGGCTTCACCGACGACGGAACCGGGACCCGTGACCACATTGAAAACACCCGGTGGCATGCCCGCCTCCAGCGCCAGTTCCGCAATACGCACCAGCGTCAGCGAAGCGGTCTCCGCCGGTTTCAACACAACACAATTACCTGCAGCCAGCGCCGGACCGAGCTTCCACGCGCCAATCATGAGCGGGAAGTTCCACGGCACAATCGCACCAACCACGCCCACAGGTTCACGATGGACAAGACCAAGGTTGCCCGGACCAGTGGGGGCAATTTCCCCGTATATCTTGTCAATCGCCTCAGCGTAATAGCGGATGGTTGCCACAGCAGAAAGCGGCTCGGCCTTGTAAGCCATACCAATTTCCGTGCCATTATTGCGCACGCCAAGAACTGCCAACTCCAGCGCCTCTGCTTCAATGAGGCTCGCCCATTTCAGCATGACTTTCTTGCGTTCCGCTGGTACAATATCCGACCAGCGCCCATCATCAAAAGCAGCCCGCGCCGCCTTGATGGCAGCTTCAGCATCAGCTTTGCCGCCCCAGGCCATGGTGGTCAGTACTTCACCATCAAGCGGCGAAATAACGTCCTGGGTCGCGCCATCCTGAGAGGGGACCTGCTTGCCATCAATCACGTGCCGAAATTCTGAAACCGGCGCATTGCGCAATTTGTCAATCTGGGCCTGATCCACATCATCCTCCTGATCGGTTCATTTGTTGAACCAGTGTTTCATAAAATTTCGCACGACGTCATCGCGCTGTCAACATGAAGGAGAACTTTCGGCGCCGCTGAACAATTGGTTTACTCACCGATGGCAAAATCGTCCGCCAAGCGCGGAACCGTGTTACATTTGTATTCTTCACCTCGGCTTCAAATGCGTCAGCTACAGTGGCAATCAGGCGAATAGTCGAAGTAGATGAAACGTAACGGTGACAGTGCACCCGCATGGGGGATTGCCAACGAAACCCAACCGACGGACTATACCGAATATTGAAATAGGAGGATTTTATGATGCGGAATAGACTTGTTTCAACGCTTGTGGCTCTCACGCTGCTGACACCTGTAACCACAGTCTACGCCAAGGATTTTTCCATGTCCTTTGCATGGGGCAACCTGAAACGATGCACCAGCGGTCATCCAAACCGCGTACAGAACCCGAAATTCAAATTGTCTGGTGTACCCAAGGGCACGGTGAAGCTGAAATTCAAAATGGTTGACCGCAATGTACGCAGCTACAACCACGGCGGCGGCACGGTAAAATACAGCGGCAAAAATACGATCGCTCCCGGTGCATTCAAGTACAAAAGCCCTTGCCCGCCAAACGGTCGGCACACCTATGAATGGACGGCGACTGCATACGGCAAAAGTGGCAAGAAACTCGGCAAGGCAAAGGCTGCTCGCCAATATCCGTAAGATTGGCGAGAAGCAAACCGCCAGCCGAACCGTAGAACCGCATGCATCTTGCGCACGCGGCATGAAACAATGCCGTGTTTGCAGACACATGCAAATAACTCTATAATACCTCACGTTGGGACAGCGAGGTTTTGTCCCGACGCGGGGGACTTCAAATGGAAATTGCGGCATTACTCGATTATCTCGGCGAAGCCGAAACGGCTGCCCTCTTTGGTCTTTTGACCGGGGGCATATTCGGCGTTTCGGCCCAAAAGTCGGCATTTTGCCTGCGCGCCGCAACGGTGGAGTTTGCCCGGGGCAAACTTGGCCGCAAAGTAGCCGTTTGGCTGCTAACCTTTTCGACAGCACTGATCTGGGTATACCTCGCCGAGCTTTTTGAACTCTTCAATCCAGCTGATGCTCGTATCATCGCGATTACCGGTTCGTGGTCCGGAGCGATCATTGGCGGCCTTATGTTCGGCGCGGGCATGGTTATGGCGCGCGGTTGCTCCGGCCGTCTCCTGGTACTTGCGGCAACTGGCAATCTGCGTTCGGTTGTTTCAGGGCTTGTTTTCGCCGTGACCGCTCAAATGGCCTTGCGAGGATGGCTCGCTCCGTTACGCCAGTGGCTGGCGGGTCTGTGGACAACACCGGCCGGACAAAACGTCAATCTTCTCGCGCTGATCAACATGCCGCCGTGGTTCGGTCCCCTCATGGGGTTTGCCGCAGCCGGACTGGCATTATACATTTCAGCTAAGGAAAAAATCGGCTGGAAGACGCTGTTTTTCGCCTCAGGCGTTGGCTTTTCCGTTGCCGTCGGCTGGGTTCTCACATGGTCGCTGTCAACGACTGCTTTTGATCCTGTCAACGTAACGTCACTCACCTTCTCCGGGCCATCAGCCTCCACGCTCATGTTTTTCCTGACAAACGACCGAGTGCTGAATTTTGAAATCGGGCTGGTTCCAGGCGCCTTTGGCGGCGCCCTCATTGCAGCTGCTTTCTCGCGTGAGCTTAAATTTCAGGGTTTTGATGGCGAAAGCCAGATGCGCCGTTCGCTCACCGGCGCTGTGCTGATGGGATTTGGCGCCATGCTCGCAGGCGGCTGCGCCATTGGTGCGGGTGTGACCGGCACATCTGTTTTTGCGGCAACCGCGTGGCTGGCGCTCTTTTTCATGTGGGTTGGTGCGGTTACCACCGATTGGCTTATCGACAGACCCAAAAGTCTGGAAGGTGCCGCACAGGCACCTGCTTAAACTGGAAGGTCAAAGCGCCACGTAGCGGTAGCCCGTCCCCTTCCGCTCGGCATAACCGATACCATTTTCGGGCAAATGAAATCCAATCAGCGGCATTGCCGAAGTGGCCAGTTCATCCATCAATTTTGCCCGTGTTTTGGCCGCCTTGTCCGGCTCCTGATCGGAACCTGCAGCCCAATCCGGTTTCTCAAAGGCAACATGGTGGTTGCCGATGGCATCACCTACCACCATCGCACTTTGTGACCCTGAGCGTAGCTCAAAGGAAAGGTGTCCAGGCGTGTGTCCAGCCGTCAGGCGAGCTGCAACACCCGGCAATATTTCCTGACCATCCTTGATCTGCGTAAATGCATCAGCAATGAGCCCGATGCGGCGAGCAGCGCCCACGGCAAATGTCTTGCGCGCGTCCCCAATGCGATCCACTGTATTTGGGTCCATCCAGTAGGCAAATTCGGTCTCGCCAATCATATGTTCCGCATTGGCAAAAACCGGCTCATCGAAATCGTCCAGCAGCCCCCAGATGTGATCCGGATGCCCATGGGTGAAAACCACATGCGTAACCTCTTCCACGCTCACGCCAAGTGCGTCCATCG
>JBNKQT010000271.1:0-5426 GCA_050297115.1 Ensifer sp.
GGCTCAAATCACTGATGGCAAGCGCCCAATCCGTTGCCGTTGTTGGTGGCGGCTGGTTAGGTCTTGAGGCGGCGGCAACCTGCCGGGAGGCCGGTCTGGGTGTGACCGTCCTTGAAATGGCGGACAGGCTCTGCGCCCGCGTTGCGCCCCCGAGCCTGTCTCAAGACCTGCTCGATATTCACCAAAGCCGTGGGGTCGAGGTTTTGTTGGGGGCAACGGTGGCCCTCAAGCCGGGTTGCCTGGAAACAGATGTCAAAATACTGGAACCTGATTTCATCGTTGCTGCAATTGGTATGGAAGCCAATGATCAGCTCGCGGCTGACGCCGGACTGGAAACTGAACGAGGCATCCTGGTTGATCAGGATTTTCGCACATCTGATACTTCAATCTTCGCCATCGGCGACTGTGCAGCTGTAAGGCAAACAGAAGGTTCGGCGCGACGTTCGGAATCCTGGCAAAATGCCAATCAGTCGGCTGCCCACGCTGCTGCGGTGATTTGCGGAAACGAACCAAAAGCAAAAGCGCCTGACTGGTTCTGGTCCGACCAGTTTGGTATCAATATCCAGATGATTGGTGGATTTGGAGGTGCATCCAATGAGATCGCTCAGCCCTCCGGAGAAGGAAAGATCGTTTTTCACCTGAACGGCGACACGTTGTGCGGAGCCTACGCTATCAACGCGCACCGCGAAATTGCCAAATGCCGCCGAAACCTGGCTATGGGCAAGCTTAGGGCCTTGGTTCAAACGGATAGTTCCATCAGTTTTCTTACATGAATTCGGGATTCGTTACGCCGAATAAGCTAGCCAAGACTCAATCAAACAGGCCTCAATGCGAGACAAGTTTTCCGTCTGGCTGTGTTGGATAAGCTCGCAAATGGTAGAACAGCGGAACGGGAAAACACTGATACCTGTGCATTTGTCGCATTGATTCTTCTGCAACCGCGCGTTATCCAAAGCGCATCTTTTGGGGGAATCTGCCGATGCGGCGGACATGGTCGAAATCACTGGGGTTGTCGGTGCGCATTCTTTGCGCGGCGGCATTTCTTTGTTTCGGCATAGCCTCACAGGCTATCAGCGATGAACGGTCGCTGTCTCCCGAAGAAGTCGCAGCATACATGCTGCCCGATGGCACGCTGCCCTCGCTCTGCATCACGATCCCGGGAACTGACGGCGAAGGCAAGATTGTCAAACTTGGCTTCGAGACCATCGGTGTTGGCAAGACCGTCGCCTTTGTTGTGCCTGATGTTCCTCTCACGGATACATTTGCGCTGACAAAATCGCGTACCCGGCCTGCTAATGTGCCCGCACTTAGGCATCTTCTCTATCCGCCCGGCTCCGGCCCAAGGGCTCCACCGCTTACCGGCTCACTGACCTGAACCGCGACTGCCCCTGGCAGCCGCACATTTTCAGTTTGCGCCGGAGTTTTCCTGACATCGGGATTTGACGGCGCATGTGCCGGAATCAAATACCATGTTGCAAAGGGTCATTCCGGATGGGTCTCCATCCGCAGTGCCGGTCGGCCACCGGCAATTCAAATCCGCACGCGCGAAATCCATAATATCCAACCGTATTCGGCCGGGAGCGACAATCGTTCTCGATCAAAAGGGTCGGCAATCCCTTTTCCGCGTGCGTGAAGGCTGCATCGCGCTTTACCAGACAATGCCCGACGGGCGGCGGCAGATTGTCGATATTCTCGGCCCCGACCGCCTCTTTGGCAGAGGTGTAACGGACGAGCTTCATTGCTTCGCTGAAGCCTTGACTTTCACGCGGCTTGAGCTGTTGCAGGACAGCGAAAGGGCGCTGCGTTCACAAACGCAGTCGGCCATGCTGCAGGTGATGCATCGACTGCAAACGCATGTCATGCGGCTTGGCAGAATGACTGCAAAGGAAAAGGTTGCCGCTGCCATTCTCGACCTTGCCGAACAATTTGGCAGACGGCGCAGTGTGCTGAAACCTGCCAGCACAACATTCCACCTTTACCTCACACGAACGGATCTCGCCGATTGGCTTGGCCTGACGCTGGAAACCGTAAGCCGTGTTCTCAACACCTTCAAACGCTCCGGCCTGATTGCCTTTTCCACCCCCGAACTTGTCACCGTCAACGACGCAAACAGCCTCAGGGAAATCGCTGGCGCGACCGTTTGAGGGAATGAACAAAGGAAACCTGAAATGAAAACACTTTTGAGCACCACCATTCTGGCCGTTATGGCGTTCGCCGGACAAGCATTTGCCGACATTACCGTCACGGATGTTGTGGGCCGCACGGTAACCTTGCCGAAACCCGCTGAACGCGTTGTTCTTGGCTTCTATTATGAAGATTATCTGGCCGTCGCCGGACCGGGTGCGGTCGACAAGGTTGTCGCCCTTTCGCTTTCCACCTGGAAAGACTGGCGGCCGAAACAGTTTGAAGCCTATGAGAAGGCGCTGCCGGGTCTGGCTTCAATCCCCGATGTCGGCAACACGGAGGATGGCACATTTTCCGTTGAGAAGGTGATTGCTGCAAAACCTGATTTGTTGATCCTTGCAGCCTGGGCCTATGAAACATTGGGCGAAGGCGTGCAGCAAATCGAGGCCGCAGGCATTCCCGTTGTCACACTCGACTACAATGCCCAAACGCTCGAAAAGCATATCCTCTCAACCGAGATCCTCGGCCAAGTGATGGGAACCGAAGACCGGGCGGAAAAGCTTGTCGAGACCTATCAGTCTGCCATGGCCGATATCGACCAGCGCATTCAGGCCGCAGGACCAACGAACAAGAAGGTGTATGTGGAGCTTGCCCGCAATGGGGCGGCGGAAGTCGGCAATTCCTATGGCGATAGCATGTGGGGCGCGCTGATTGAAAAGCTCGGCGGTCACAACATTGCCAAGGGTCAAATTGGCAATTGGGGGCCGCTCAGCCCTGAATATGTGCTGTCGCAGAAGCCCGACCTCGTGTTTCTGGCAGGCTCCGAGTGGCTTAACCGACCACAAGCCGTAACCGTGGGGTTTGGTGCTGACCCATCTCTTGCCCGCGAGCGCATGCAGCCCTATGCAGAACGTGCTGGTTGGGATCAATTTCCCGCCGTGCAGAATGGTGGTGTTCATGCCATCTATCACGGCGGTTCGCGCACGCTTTCCGACTTCGTTTATGCGCAATATATCGCCAAGCAGCTTTATCCAGACGCATTCAAGGATGTTGATCCGGCGGCAAACCTGCGCGCCTATTACGACACCTGGCTGCCGATCAAGGCAGACGGTGTGTTTGTTCTGCCTTACGAGGCAGCCGGACAATGAGCCTGACGGCTGACAATCTGGACTTGATGCGTGGCGGCTATCGCCGCGCATTTCAGCGCAGGCTTGCCCATCTGTTTCTGGCTGGCTTTGCGCTGCTATTGCTTATGCTTGCCGACCTGACAACGGGGCCTTCCGGCATGCCGCTGACTGAGGTCTGGCAAGGCCTGCTGGCCGGGCCAAATGGTGATGACCGGATGGTTGCCACCATCCTCTGGCAATTGCGCATGCCGCAGACAATTATGGGCACGCTTGTTGGCTTCTGCCTTGGCCTTGCGGGCCTGCAGATGCAGACAATTCTGGCCAACCCGCTGGCAAGCCCCTTCACGTTGGGTTTCTCCGCCGCCGCCGGGTTTGGTGCAGCACTTGCCATCATGTTTGGTGGCCTTGTTCCGCTTCCTGCTTTCCTGGTGATCCCGGCATCCGCCTTCGCGATGACGCTGACTGCCTGCGGTCTCGTTTATGTGATTGCCAAGCTGCGGGGCGCTTCGCCGGAAATCCTGGTGCTCGGCGGAATTGCAGTCATGTTTTTCTTCCAGTCCGTGCAGTCGCTCCTGCAGTTCATGGCCTCACCTGAAGTGCTGCAACAAATCGTTTTCTGGCTGTTTGGCAGCCTGTTGAAAGCCACCTGGACCAGCGCCTCCATAACAGCGGCGATCTTTGCCATCTGCCTGCCCTTTGTGGCACGTGATACCTGGGTTTTGACCACGCTACGGCTTGGTGATCAGAATGCCGCAAGCCTTGGCGTTGCTGTTGATGCCGTGCGCCGACGTACCTTTGTCATTGTGGCGCTGCTGACAGCCGCTGCCGTTTCTTTCGTCGGCACAATCGGTTTTGTCGGTCTGATTGCGCCCCATGCCGCCCGTATGCTTGTGGGCGAGGATCATCGTCTGTCGCTTCCACTTTCCGCCATCATGGGCGCAATCATCCTCATCGGCGCATCCGTGTTCGGAAAATTCATCTCACCGGCAGCCGTCATCCCCGTCGGTATCATCACCGCAGTTGCGGGCGTGCCCATGCTCTTTGCAGTCATCGCACGGCGCGGCGTGAGCGGGAGGTTGTGATGAGCAAGCTTGTTCTTGAAAATGTAGGCGTCAAACGCGGTGGATGCCAGATCCTCAGCAATATCGATCTGGCCATTGATGCCGGACAATGCGTGGGCATTGTGGGCCCAAATGGTGCGGGAAAATCAACCTTGCTGACGGCCATTGCGGGGCTTGCGTCCTGCCAGGGCCACATTCGCTGGAATGGAGAGCCTGTCACGCCTCAATCTATCGGCTTCATGCCGCAGCATAGCGACGTTCGTGCTGATTTGAGCGTGCTGGAAACAGTGCTTCTTGGGCTTCATACCCAACTTGGCTGGCGCGTTGGGGATGAGCAACTACATGCCGCATCTCACGTACTCGCGGATTTCGGCCTGTCTGATCTTTCTGAACGCAACATGCAGACGCTTTCCGGCGGGCAGCAACAACTTGTACTGCTCGCCCAAAGACTGGTCCGCCTACCCTCGCTGCTGCTCCTCGATGAGGCAACAAGTGCATTGGATATTCGTCATCAAATGCAGGTTTTTGCGCTGTTGCGTAAATATATCAAAAGAACCGGCGCGCTGGTTCTGATTGCCGTTCATGATCTCAATCTCGCTGCACGGCACACCGACAGCCTCATTATCCTTCATAACGGATCGCTCGCCGGATACGGCCCTTTTGAAGCGGTCATCGATGCGATTGCTTTGCATCGTGTCTACGGCGTTGAGGCTGAACTCGTGAAATCACCCAGCGGCGTGCCGCTGGTTCTGCCCATTTCCCCCTCTCACACATGAATATCTAAAGGAGAAAATCATGCAAAAACTATTCATTCGACTTGTTACGGGATTGTTCCTGCTTCTGTCCTGGCAGATCGCATCGGCCCACGAATATAAAGTGGGCAATCTTGAAATCGTCCATCCCAATACCCGTGCCATGATCCCCGGCGCCAAAGTTGGCGGCGGCTGGATGCAGATCATCAATCACGGCACCGAGGACGACCGGCTGGTTTCAGCAACGGCAGAACGCGCCAATGTGGTTCAGCTGCACGAAATGGCAATCGTGAACGATGTCATGAAAATGCGTGAAATCGCCGGCGGCATTATCATTCCCGCAGGCCAGACCGTGGAACTGA
>JBNKQT010000272.1:0-7641 GCA_050297115.1 Ensifer sp.
CAAATGTGGTATCGCGAGAGCTTGGCTCCTGGTTTTTCCTCGGTTCGATTTTTACAACGGCGGATTTGCCGACAGACGAGGCGGAAATTGATCACTGCGGAAACTGCCACGCCTGCCTTGATGCCTGCCCCACAGATGCGTTTCCCGCACCCCATAAAATCGATGCGCGTCGCTGCATTTCCTATCTCACCATTGAGCATAAGGGGCAGATTTCAAAGGAATTGCGAACCCGCATGGGCAATCGCATCTATGGCTGTGATGATTGCCTTGCGGCATGTCCGTGGAACAAATTTGCCCGTGCGGTCAGCGAAATGAAACTGGCGGCGCGCGATGACCTGAAGGAACCCGCACTGGATTTTCTTCTGACACTGGACGATGCGACATTTCGAACCTTCTTCTCCGGTTCGCCCATCAAACGCATCGGCCGCAACCGTTTCATTCGCAACTGCCTCATCGCAGCCGCTAATTCCGGTCGTTTGGAGTTAGCCGGTCACTGCAAAAGACTGTGCCATGATGAGGATGCGCAGGTTCGCGCTATGGCGCTCTGGGCAATTTCAGTTCTTGAAGGGGTTGCGGGGGCTGACCTGGCTGCATATCTGCCACCGAACGAGGCAGACCCGATTGTGATCGCAGAACTGCGGGATTTGGAGAATTGATATGAAGCTTTTGATCATCGGCTGCGGCTATTCTGGCAAAGCGATTGCACACGAGGCGAAGGGCATTTTTGCTTCAATTGTTGGCACGACACGCAGCTTGGAAAAGGCGGAAGAGCTTCGTGCCCTGGGCATTGAGCCTGTTCTTTTCGACGGCAGCGAACCCTCTCCCGAGTTACTTGCGGCGATGAAGGAGGCAACACACCTCGTGCAATCAATTGCACCGGGCGAAGGCGGAGATCCACTGCTCAATCTCGGTTTTGAGCAGCTTCGCGACATGATGCCCGCTCTGCAATGGGTGGCCTACCTTTCCACCGTCGGCGTCTATGGAAATCATGATGGCGATTGGGTCAATGAGGGCACTGTATGCCGCCCCGTTTCCCGGCGCTCCGTGGAACGTGTGCGGGCTGAAGATGGCTGGCACGAATTTGCAGAACAGGCCAAGCTGCCGCTCGCCATCCTGCGCCTCTCCGGCATTTACGGACCGGGTCGCAACACCTTCTGCAATCTGGAAAAGGGAACTGCCCGCCGCCTCATAAAAAAGGGTCAGGTTTTCAACCGCATCCGCGTGGAAGACATAGGGCGTGCAGCCCTGTTTCTGGCAAACCGCAAGGCAGACGGTATCTTCAATGTTACCGATGACGAGCCAGCCCCACCACAGGATCTGGTGGAGTTTGCGGCAAATCTCATGGGCGTTTCCGTTCCACCCGACATCCCATTTGAAACGGCAGACCTGAAGCCTATGGCGCGCTCCTTTTATGGCGAAAACAAGCGTGTCACCAATACAAAAATCAAGGCTCTTGGTTTTGAATTCAGCTACACAGATTATCGCCCGTCTTTGACAGCACTCTTTGAACAGGGATGGCAATAACGCCACACCTGCAGTTTGGGGCTGCACAAAGCCTGAATGAATAGCTTGACCGGACATGTTTTGGCCACGTTCTTCTTCTTTAGCCCGCCTGAATTATTGATAAAGCGGCGAAAAAGAACGATGAAAAAGATGAAATCTGTCATATTGGCAGCTAGCGTTACTTGCCTTGTGGCACTTTCTTCCAGCGCAAATGCAGCAGGTGCCGGCAAAAATTGCGGCGGTGCTTCGTGGTATGCACTCACCTCCAAAACAGCATCCGGCGAGCGTATGAACCCGGCCAAACTGACGGCCGCGCACAGAAGCTTGCGTTTTGGCACCAAGGTCAAAGTCACCAATCTGAAAAACGGCAAGAGTGTTGTTGTGCGCATCAATGATCGCGGCCCCTTCATTCGTGGCCGTGTGATCGATCTCTCCAAGGCTGCTGCTTCCGAAATCAGCATGATCCGCGCTGGCCACACCAAGGTCTGCTATCAGGTGGTTCGCTAATCCTTTCGGTAACTGCTTGCCCTGTTTCGCGTTCGGCTTTACGAGAGACCGTGAAATTCAAGGAGACAAGGCATGCGTTTGGGCGGTCGGCTCGCTGGAGCCATCGAAATACTCACCGATATTGAAGCGCGTCACAGACCGGTTGCCGATGCGCTGAAAGACTGGGGTCTTGCGCATCGCTTTGCTGGCTCCGGAGACCGCGCGGCGATCGGCAACATCGTTTATGATGCGCTTCGCATGAAGCTCTCCCACGCCTGGTTGATGGATGATGACAGCCCATCAGCGCTTGGTCATGCCGTCATGTTCCGCCAATGGGGCTATACCCCGGAAACGCTTGGGCAAGCGCTGGATGGCGACCGATTTGCACCCACCCCCATTGCGGATGAAAATCTCAAGGCACTTGCTGAACGCGATATTGATGACGCACCCCCCCATATCCAAGGCGATCTGCCGGAGTGGGTGGTTCCTGCATTCCAGCAGATTTTTGGTGGTCAATGGCTTGCAGAAGCCAGGGGGCTCACCCAGCGTCCCAGTCTTGACCTGCGGGCGAACACCTTGAAGGCAGATCAAGCCAAGGTGGTCAAGGCGTTGGAGAGGGCAGGCGCCAAACCTGCTGAACTTGCCAGAAACGGCATCCGCATAGCACCCGGCGAGCGTGATGCTCGGTTGCCCAATGTGACGGCGGAACTTGGTTTCCAAAAAGGCTGGTTCGAAGTTCAGGATGAGGGCTCGCAAATCGTTGCAGATATGGTTGCTGCCCACGAAGGCGAGCAGGTTCTGGACTATTGCGCTGGCGGCGGTGGCAAAACGCTGGCGCTTTCCGCGCAGATGCACAACAAGGGGCAGGTTCATGCCTACGATGCTGACCGCCGTCGCCTCGCACCCATTATCGAGCGCCTGAAGCGTGCGGGCACACGCAATGTGCAGGTCCATGACAGCGAAGAGGCCCTTTCCAAACTCGAAGATCGTTGCGATCGTGTTTTGATTGATGCCCCATGCACCGGCACGGGAACATGGCGACGACGCCCGGATACCAAATGGCGGCTCAGCCAGAAAAACATTGATGAACGACTGGAGCAGCAAGCTGAAGTGCTTGATGCGGCGTCACGCTATGTTCGCCCGGGCGGCAAGCTTGTCTATATTACCTGTTCACTTCTTCCGGCGGAAAATCAGGAGCAGGTCACGCGCTTTGTAGCGACCAACCCGTCTTTCAAACTGGTGCCGGCTCTTGAAACATTCCATCGTGTTACAAATGCAAGCGCCCTTGCTCCGCACTCACCGGATGGTCTGACCGTCAGTCTGTCCCCTGCATCCACAAATACGGATGGGTTTTTCATTGCTATTATGGATCGGGTGGCGTGAAGTCTGCTGCCTCCCAGTTTAGAATATTTAAAAACTTGAGTATTTGACACAGGTATTTAATTGAGTCATTTAGGCCTTAACCCGTTTGACCCAAGAGGATAGATTCCTATGAGAAAGAACATTCTGCGCAGCGCTGCTTTTGGATTTGCAGCATCTGTGGCGATGACGTTTTCAGCGCAGGCAGCCGATCTTCAGTCCGTTGTCGATCACTATGCTGAAATTGCACACGCGAACTATGAAGACGCGCTGATCACAGCGAAAGCGTTGGACAAGTCCATCAATGATTTTCTGGCCGCGCCTTCTGAAGAGGGTCTCAAAGCAGCCCGCAAAGCTTGGATTGATGCGCGCCCGTTCTATCAGCAGACAGAACACTATCGCTTTGGCAATCCGGTGGTTGATGATTGGGAAGGCAAGGTCAATGCATGGCCGCTGGATGAGGGCCTGATCGATTATGTCGATGCGTCTTACGGTGTCGAAAGCGATGAAAACCCGGCCTATGTCGCCAATGTCATCGCCAACAAGACGATAGAAATCAACGGCGAGACAATCGATGCATCCGCAATCACGCCTGATTTTCTGGAAAACAAGCTGCAGGAAGCAGGTGGTATCGAAGCCAATGTGGCAACAGGCTACCATGCGATTGAATTCATGCTTTGGGGCCAGGACCTGAACGGCACGGGAGCTGGCGCGGGTAATCGTCCATATACCGATTATGACACGGAGAACTGCACCAACGGCAATTGCGATCGCCGTGCAGAATACCTCAAGGCGGCATCCGCCCTCATGGTTTCTGACCTCGAATACATCGTGAAGGCATTTGAGCCAGACGGGGAGGCTGCAAAAGTTCTCACAGAAGATCCACAACAGGGCCTGACTGCGATCCTGACCGGCATGGGATCGCTTTCCTATGGTGAATTGGGTGGTGAGCGTACGAAGCTTGGCCTCCTGCTGCATGATCCGGAAGAAGAGCATGATTGCTTTTCCGACAACACGCACAACTCGCACTATTACGACATCGTCGGCATTGTTACCGGCTTTAACGGCACATACACCCGTGCCGACGGAACGGTAATGACCGGCCCCTCCATCAAGGCCCTTTTGGAAGAGAAGGCGCCGGACGTTGCAGCGGAACTGGAAGGAAAGCTTGCAGCAACAATGCAGGCCGCAGAAGTCATGAAAACGCGCGGCGACACGGTAGAAGCCTACGATCAGATGATCGCCGAGGGCAATGAGGAAGGTAGCGCTGTTATCCAGGCCGTTGTTGATGGCCTTGTTGGCCAGACACGCTCGATCGAGCGTGCCGTTTTGGCTCTGGATCTCGGTGCAATCGAGGTTGAAGGCTCAGACAGCCTCGATAGCCCTGGTGCTGTTTTCCAGTAATTTGGATTGGAGGCCGCACATTGTTGCGGCCTCATTTGCGTTTCAATAGATTGCCGGTTTCAAAATACCGGTTCTGCACGATGAAAACCCGAAAACTAGCCACAATCCTTTTGGCAACCGCTTTTCCTCTGACTGCACAAGCTGTCCCGCGTGACGATCTCACCCAGGTGGAACATGCGCGGGTTGAGAAGGTTACCCGGCCCACGACAGATTTTAGCCGGGCAGAACCTTTTGAGGCCATGCCGGGTGGTGCCGGAACGTTTGACAACAAGCCAAATCGCCGTGCCTTCATGCACCCGTCCGCCAATCTGGATGCCGATGCTCTTCTTGACCACAAACTGGGCAAGGCCCTGTTTGAAAAATTCTGGGTCTCCTCACCATCCTCAACGCAGGCTTCGGATGGGTTAGGGCCTCTTTACAACGCTCGTTCCTGCCATAGCTGTCATTTGCGCAACGGGCGCGGAGAACCACCCCGTGCTGATGGCGATGCGACATCCTTCGTTCTTCGCCTTGCGCAAGACCCACAGACGGATGTTGAAAAGCAGGCGCTTGCAACAGGTCGCTTGATGAACATACCGGACCCGGTTTATGGCGGGCAATTGCAAGACTTCGCCGTCGCGGGCCTTTTGGCTGAAGGTAGCCCACGCGTTGAATACAGCGATCTTGAGGTGCGGATGGCTGATGGCAGCACCGTCACCCTGCGCCAGCCAGGCTACAGCATTGTTGACCGCGCCTATGGCCCCCTGTCGCCCCAAACATCGCTCTCGCCACGCATAGCGCAGCCGATGATTGGTCTTGGTCTGATCGAGGCAATCGCACCGGCGGACATTTTAAGCCGAGCCGATCCGGAAGATGCAAACGCAGACGGCATTTCCGGTCGCCCCTCTCTGGTGGCAGATGGAGGTAATGGCAAAGCCCTCGGGCTTTTTGGCTGGAAAGCGCAGCACGCCACAGTTCGGGCGCAGAGTGCAGCGGCACTGAATACCGATATCGGCATTTCCTCACCAGATCAGCCCAACGCACATGGTGACTGCACCGCGCGCGAGAAAGATTGTCTTGCGCTTCCAACCGGGGTTCAAACCCGCCTGGGTGACACCGAAGCGCCTGATCCGGTGATGGATTTGATAACGGCTTATGCTGCATCGCTTGCCGTTCCAGCCCGCCGCGACGTCGATGATCCGCAAGTGCTGCAGGGCAAAGAGCATTTCTACGAAGCCGACTGCATTGCGTGCCACCGGCCCAAATTCGTTACGCGACGCGATGCCGCGCACAGGGCCAACGCATTTCAGCTCATCTGGCCCTATAGTGACTTTCTTTTGCATGATATGGGCGAGAGCCTTGCTGACGGCCAGCGAGTGGGCGAGGCTACGGGCCGCGAATGGCGCACCGCCCCGCTTTGGGGTATTGGGCTCAACGGAAAGGTCAATGGACGCCTGTTCTTCATGCATGACGGCCGTGCGCGCTCATTGGAAGAGGCAATTCTCTGGCATGGCGGTGAAGCCGAACTGTCAAAAAAACATTACACAAACATGGAAAAGCAGGATCGGGACGCACTCATCCGGTTTTTGGAGTCACTATGAAAATTAAGACCTTCTGCACGCTCACAACGCTTTCCATAGCTTCTATAGCCTGCCCTTTGACTGCCTTTGCAGCAGACGATGCAGAAGTTGAAGGCATCATGCAGAAGGCTGTCGATCAGGTTATCAAGCCCGGCTATCAGGGTTTTTCCAATGGAACCGTAAAAATGGTCACCGCAATGGAAACCCTGTGTGGCGAGAATAGTGAAAAAGCACTTGGCAATGCGCGCGATGCTTTCAACGCGCTCGTCCATGACTGGTCGGTTGCCGAAGTCTTGCGCGATGGCCCGGTTATTCGTGAAAACCGCTTTGAACGTGTCTATTTTTTCCCCGACCGAAAGAGCATCGGGTTGAAACAGGTTCAGGCCATGCTGGCCAGGAAAGACGAATCCGATATCGATATTACAACCATGCACGAAAAGAGCGTGGCGTTGCAGGGTATCGGCGCAGCAGAATTCATTCTCTTCGGAACGGGCTCTGAAGAATTGGCAGCCGGCAAGGAAAACTACCGTTGTCACGCCGGTCTGGCAATTGCGATGAACCTGGAAGACCTGGCAGATGAGCTTGTTGAAGCCTGGAGCGTGCCTGATGGCATTCAGGATGCGTGGAAGAAACCCGGGCCTGATAATCCTGTCTATCGTAACGGTGAAGAGGCTATGTCCGGTTTGCTCGGTGTTCTCGTGCGCGGCGTGGAAACAATTCGCGATAAACGCATTGCCGTTTTCTTCAAACCTGAAGACGACTATGGGAACCCCAAAAAGGCACCACTCTGGCGCTCGCAAAACACCTTCGCCTCCATCGCTGGCAACCTGGAAGGTCTGCAGGATTACTGGATAAAATCCGGCATGCAACATATCATCAAGGGTGATGAGAGTGCCATCACCACCAACATTACCTTCGATTTCAAAACCGCGATCAGCACAGCCAAATCGATCAAGGCACCCGTTGCCGAGGTCTTGAAAGATGATGAACTGCGCAAGAAGTTCGAGTTTCTCCTCCTAACGCTTGAAGATCTGCAGGACAGGCTCAACATGGATTATGGCCGCGCAATGGGGCTTGGCACCAGCTTTACATTCTCCGACGGAGACTGAACCGTGCGAGGAACGCTGATTGACAGGCGAGCTTTTATGCGGGCATCGGGCGTTGCATTTCTTGCAGGCCTCACACCGCAAAGCCTCTACGCGCTGGAACGCGCCGAAGCCGTCTATGCCGCCGGTTTCATGGACCGGAATCACAATTTCGGCCTCGCCCTTGTCAGCGAGCGCGGCGCAATCATCGACAAAATTGAACTGCCTGATCGCGCCCACGGCCT